>CAYVMM010000048.1:0-5541 GCA_964452535.1 uncultured Gammaproteobacteria bacterium
ACCGGGCCATGCGGGTGGCGGTGAGCCGGCATGTGGATCGCCTCGACCGGAATCTGGTTTACCTGGCTGTGGTAGCCTCGGCAGCCCCCTTTGTTGGCCTCTTTGGCACCGTTTGGGGGATTATGAATAGCTTCCAGAACATTGGCGCCATGGGCCAGGCGACACTAGCGGTGGTGGCCCCGGGAATCGCGGAGGCCCTAATTGCCACTGCCTTGGGCCTGGGCGCAGCGATTCCCGCGGTGGTTGCGTATAATATCTTCACCCGACATGTGGAGAACCATCATAATCGGCTTGAGAATTTCGCCGATGAGCTCACCAGCGTCTTCGAACGCCAAGCACGGGCCTAAATATGGCCTACCGGCGTCGTAAGCTCATGGGGGAGATCAACATCATTCCGCTGGTGGATGTGGTCTTGGTTCTGCTAGTGGTATTTATGATGGCCGCCCCCATGCTTACCCGAGGCGTGGATGTTGAATTGCCGGAGACCGACGCCGAGCCCTTCAATGCTCCAACCGAGCCTGTGGAGATCACAGTCCGCAAGGATGGGGTTTACCTCCAGGAAACCCGACTGCCTCATCCCCGCGAGGATTTGGTTAGCAAGGTGCGGGCAATCCAGCGGGAGAATCCGAGCCAGCGTGTCTTGCTGCGGGGGCAGCGGGATGTAGCCTACGAGGCAGTGGTGGTGACTCTGAATCTCCTCCGCAAAGGAGGCATACAGAAAGTGGATCTGGTGACCCAGCCCATCGAGCCGTGATGGACCGACATTGGCGCCAAGGGCTGGGGGTCTCCTTACTGATTCATGCTCTGATCTTGGGTGTTGGAGGGTTGTGGGGGCGGGTTCGCCAGCCCGATCCGCCTGAATCTCCGCCTGTCCGAGCACGGCTGGTAGTGCCCCAATCCGAGCCAGTGCAGCCGAAGCAGGAAGTCGAAATCGCCCCTCGATCCGAGCAATCTCCGGACGCTGAGACCTCGGAAACCCTCCAGGCCTCCCAACCGCGGGAGGCAGCGGCCAAGGCGAGGGTGGCTGACTCCGGAGCCGCTGCGAGGCCTGAGCCGGCAGCTTCGGCTGGGGCCCCCAAGCCCCCCGAAGCCCAAGTGAAGGCGAAGCCCAAGGAACCCTCGGTAAAGAAGCCTGATCAGGCCGTGCTTAAGGAGCGAGTGGCTACGGGGGATGCGAGCACGCCGTCGCAGCCGGCCCAGAGCGATCAACCCGAGGCCAAGCCGGAAAAAGGCGAGAAGGCGAATGCCGAATCCCGAGGAAAGGTTGAGTCTGGGCAAAAGACGGCCCAAAAGAAGCCTTCGCCGGATCCGGGGGAGCCGACCCAGGACTCCGAGCCCCTCCTAGACGAATCGCTGACCCAGAAGATTGCCCGGATTGCCAAGGAGGGACGCCAGGGCAAGCAGGGGTCCCTAAAGCAGCAGCAGGCTGTGGCCCGATTCCAGGAGGCCGTCCGGAGTCGGATCCAGCAAGGGTGGCTGGTTCCTCCCGGCCTGGCGAATCGATCAGATCTGGAGGCAACAGTGCGGCTCGCGCTAACCCCTTCTGGGGAATTGGCGGCTCCTCCGCGGATTGTTGCCTCCAACGGCCCAGGGCACTTCAATAGCTCCATCTTACGGGCTGTGAGGAAGGCCGCCCCTTTCCCTATGCCCGAGGGGCCAACCCAATACTTCCAAAACCTGGAGCTCCACTTCAGTCCGGACATGGTCCAATGACTCGCTTGCTCGGTGTCCTCGTCCTCCTCTTCCTTGCTTTCGGTTTCATCCGCCCGGCTGGGGCAATCCTCTCCATCGATATTCGCCAAGGGGTCCGTGATCCCCTTCCCCTCGCCGTGGTGCCCTTTGCCTGGGAGGGGGATGGAAGGGCTCCGCTCGCCGTCTCCGATGTGGTCGCTGAGGACCTGCGTCGGTCCGGTTTGTTCCGATTAGTGGAGGAGCAGGCTTTCATTAGTCAACCCCGTCGGCCCCAGGGGGTCCGGTATAAGGATTGGCGTCTAGTAGGTGCTGATGCCTTGGTCATTGGCCGCATGCAGCCCGTTGGAGGGGGGCGGGTGGAGGTGCGCTTCCGCTTTTTCGATGTCTACAGCCAGCGCCAGCTCGCGGGCGTCCGTTACGTAGTGGAGCCCGAGGCCTTGCGCGATGTGGCTCATCGCATTGCCAATACAATCCACAAAAAGCTCGTGGGGTGGTCAGGAGCCTTCAATACTCGCTTGGCCTATGTGGTCAAGAACGGCAAGGACTTTGCCCTTCGCATAGCGGACGCCGACGGAGCCCGTTCGAAGACCATCCTGACAAGTCAGCAGCCTATCCTCTCTCCGACGTGGTCGCCGGACGGGAAGGCTCTGGCCTACGTTTCTTTCGAGAAGGGGCGGCCCCTCGTCTTTCGCCATCAGCTGGAGACCGGAAAGCGCGCCATTGTGGCCGACTTCCCCGGCATTAACTCGGCCCCAGCCTTCGCTCCGGGAGGGAATCGGCTGGCTCTAAGCCTCTCCAAGGATGGTAATCCGGAGATCTACATCCTTGAGCTAGGATCCGGTGCCCTGCAACGGGTCACCCACAGTCGGGCGATCGATACCGAGCCTACCTGGGGGCCCGAGGGCGACGCCCTTGTTTTTACCTCTGATCGAGGAGGCTCGCCTCAGCTCTACCGGCTCACTCTAGGCAAGGGAGAACCGCGCCGATTAACCTTTGAGGGGGAGTACAATGCTGCCCCAAATTGGTCCCCTAAGGGAGATCGAATCGCTTTTATTACGGGGGACGGAAGCCGTTTCGCCATTGGTGTGCTGGACCTGGACTCCGGACGCATCCGAACTGTGACGAAGACCAAGAGGCAGCATGAGTCCCCTAGTTTCGCTCCCAACGGTCATTTGATTCTGTATGCTGCGGAGAATGCCAAAGGGGCGGAAGAATTGGCTGTTGTCTCCGTGGGAGGGCATATCCATCGCCGTCTCCGCAGCGAAGGGAAAGGGGATGTCCGGGAACCGGCTTGGTCCCCAAACTGATCACTCGGTCGCAAAAGGGAAGCACTATGCCAAGGATCCAAAGAAGGCGATTCATGGCTTTGAGCTGGGCTGGCCTCGTTCTTCTCCTGGCGGGATGTGCTACGCCGTCGGACCGAGGATCGGGAGAGGTCGGGGGAAAGCCCGAGGCGGTGGAGAAGTCGACCCAAGATGATAAGCCCTCTGCCAAAGGCCCTGAAGAGGAAAGCGGGGCGCAAGCTCAAGGTCTTGGAAGAGGAGCGGCGGAAACGGCGAGAGAGGAGCCCCTAGAGCCCCAGAGGAGTGGCTCGGGGATGGATAGAGGAAGCCCCAGGCCTCAGAAGAGCCGTGTCTTCTTTGCCTTTGACAGCTCTGAGATTCGGAAGAAGGCCCACAAGCTATTGGAGAAACACGCCAAGTACTTGAAGACGCACTCGGGCATTACAGTGCTTCTAGAAGGGCATGCTGATAAGCGCGGGAGTCGGGAGTACAACTTGGGTCTCGGTGAGCGCCGGGCGAAATCAGTGCGTCGAGTCCTTGAGCTCAATGGTGTGGCGTCTCAGCGGCTCGAGGTGGTTAGCTACGGCGAGGAGCGGCCTCTTCGGGAGGGCAATACAGAAGAGGCCTATGCTAAGAATCGGCGAGTTCGGCTCCGTTATCGCGATACCGCAGAGGGGGCCTCATGAGCCCCGTTGGGCGCGCTGTGGGGATTGCGGTGCTAGTGGGGGCTCTGGCGGGCTGCCGAGTGCCGGGGATGCCTGGCTCCGAGCTGGGGCCCACCCAGTCGGAAAAGATTCGAGAACGGCTAGTCCATCTCCAAAAGGAGCTGGACCGCCTTGACGGTCAGCTTTCTCGCCTCCAGGAGGGTCAGGCCGGTCCGTCTGGGGTTGCGGAGAATCTGGAGTCTCTGGCCCTAGAAGTGGAAGGAATGCATCAGGAAATCCGGAGTCAAAGGGGGGAACTTGAAATTGTCCGGCATCGCCTGAAACGCCTTAAGGAGCGCCAGCGCCGACTTTACAAAGACTTGAACCTCCGTTTACAGACCTTGGCAAAAGGGACTGCTCCGCCCGCCTCACAAGCGGCAGGCGGTGATGAAGGAAAAAGAGCGAAGAAGGGCTCGACGGGAGAGTCAACGCCACCCGAGTCCCCTCAGAAAGCCTATAAGGCGGCCTTTGCCAAGATCGAGAACAACGAATACCGGTCCGCTGCCGCTGCCTTTCGTTCGTTCCTGAAGACCTATCCCGACAGCGATTTGGCGGCCAATGCCCGCTATTGGCTCGGGGAATCCCATTATGTCCTGCGCGAATTCGAGCAGGCCTTGGGGGAGTTCAATAAGGTGCTTCAGAAGCATCCGGACAGCCGGAAGGCCCCGGCCGCCTTGCTCAAGATTGGTTACTCGTTCTACGAGCTTGGCGAGTACCAAAGCGCCCGCCAAGCCCTGAAGCGAATTCGGGAACGCTTTCCGGATACCTCGGAGGCCCAATTGGCCCGGAAACGACTGCAGCGGATCAATAAGGAAGGATACTAGGACGGTAGGCTATGATCCAGGTGCGGTATTTTGCGGCCATCCGCGAAGCTATCGGAAGCGAGCAAGAGGCGATTGCCCCCGAAGGCATCGAAAAGGTTGCGGATCTCCTCGAGCGCTTACGCTCATGGGATGAGCGTCGGGCTTCCGTCCTAGCCCCGGAGCGCCGGGTCCTGGTGGCCGTTAACCAGGAGTACGCCGATCTCCAGAAGGCCCTATCGGATGGGGATGAGGTGGCCTTCTTCCCGCCTGTAACCGGTGGCCTCTCCTAAGCGCTGGGAGACCCTCCCGTTTCCGGTGGCCCCCCCCGGGGTCCTGGCAGCTTTGGCGGGTGCCGAGGCTAGCACCTCCATTGCCGTCGCCCGAGGGGGATGGGTCCACCATCAACGGCATGCCGGCCGTGCGGAGCATGCTCAGAGCCTCCTCCCCTTGCTGGACAATCTCTTGGCCGGGTTGTCTCTCTCCCCCATCGATCTGGGGGCAGTTGCCTTTGCTCGAGGGCCCGGCCCTTTTACGGGGGACCGGATCGTTGTGGCTTCTGCTCAGGGGCTTGGCCTAAGCTTGGGGATCCCCCTAATTCCCGTATCCAGTCTGGCTGCCGCAGCCTGGGCTTCCGGTCAGCCACGCTGTGCGGTGGCCCTTAGAGCCGGTCAGGGCAAGGTCTATTGGGGCTGTTTCGAATGTTTGGAAGGCGGGGGGATCCGGTCACTAATCGAAGAGCAGATGGCCACTCCGTCGGATCTAGCCCTTCCCGCTGAGGCGAAGGCAGGGGCCGCTTTCTGGGGCGTTGGCAACGGCTGGCGCGAGCTCGGGGAGCCTTTGGCACAACGATTGGGACCTGCCCTGGTAGAACAGGTACCGGAAGCAGAAGTGGTTGCGGAAGCCGTTGCCGCTGTCGGTGGGAGCGAATGGCGAAGGGGCGTAGCTGTGCCCCCCACAGCAGCGCTGCCCACCTATCTACGGCCTTCCTACGCCGAGCGTTCCCGCTAGTAGGTGTTGAAGACTCCTTTCTCCATGAGCTACCAAAGGGATGAAAGTTTT
>CAYVMM010000048.1:5641-9372 GCA_964452535.1 uncultured Gammaproteobacteria bacterium
AGGGATGAAAGTTTTGCCATGGGGCTACGGCCTGGTAACGGGGGATCCGCTCTGGGACCCCTGCCCTTCGGGCACCCCTCCTAGTTGCTTCTCACCCGTTACCGGGCCGGTTCCGGTGACTGGATTAATGTTCCCCTTAGTAGCCCTCGGAGAGGGAGCCTTCCGGGACCTCGGTGCTGTGGTCGGTACTTGCAAACGTGGGCCGACGCTCGATGAAAGGGCGTAATTCCTCTAGCTCGACGAACTGATCGGCTTGGCGACGCAGCTCATCGGCGGTGACATCGGCGGCGGCCACCACTGTGACTTTGATCCCTCGATGCTGGACCGCTTCTACCAGGCGTCGGAAGTCACCGTCCCCAGAAAATAGGACAGTATGTCCGAGATAAGGCGCTAGATTGAGCATGTCGATGGTTAGCTCGACATCCATGTTGCCCTTGACCCGCCGCTGACTTCCATTCTTGAACTCCTTGGTGGGCTTGGTAACCACGATGTAGCCGTTGTAGGAGAGCCAGTCCACGAGCGGCTTCAAGGGGGTGTGCTCCCCCGAGATGTCGAGGGCCGTATAGTAGAAGGCCCGAACCAGCTTGGTCCGCTGACGGAAAAAAGTAAGCAGGGACTGATAATCGACATCGAACCCCATATCCCGGGCGCTACCATGGAAGTTGGGGCCGTCGATGAATAGAGCAGTGCGATCGTCGCTGTCCATCCAAAAGGTGCTCTCGGGTAAGATTCCCATAGGAAAAATCCTCAAGATGTCCTTGAAAGAAAAGTGGCCGGATTGCCTCCCTTGAGCGGGGACGCAGGTCCGGTGGCACCGGCCCAATAACAGCCTGTTCCCGTTTTTCCCTGCCTACAGCAGCCTGGCCAGACGGCCTGAAGGCCCCGTTCGGCTTCTTTTCCTTTAACACGGCAGGCACTATTGGGGACGGAGGCCGAGGGGAATACCGCCTTGGCTTGCCGGCCTTTCTGTACTTTAGCGCTTTGGGCTGCTGCCCCTTACGTGGGCACCGGTTTGCTGCCCTCCCTGTCCCGGAGAAAAGCGGAGGTCTCGTGCGTACTCCGATTGAGTGGTTCCAAAAACGGTTTGCAGACCCCCAAATCCGCCTATTGGCCTTACTTCTGGTCGGCGGAGTTGCTGTCCTTTACCTCTTTGGGCCAGCCCTCAAGCCTTTCGTTGCCAGTGTCGTCATCGCCTATTTACTGGAGGGTTTTATCCGGCCCATGGAGCATCACCGAGTGCCACGCTGGGTAGCAGTAGCTGTGGTTTTTTTCGCGTTCCTCTTTGTGGCGCTGTTCCTCCTATTTAGCGTGCTGCCTATTGTTGTGGATCAGACCCGAAGCCTAGTCCAGGATTTGCCTACTATCATCGAGAAGATTCGGCAGATTATCCGCACCCTGCCGGAGCGCTATCCGGGATTCATCGAGCCGGCCTACGTGGATACCTTCATCGCCTCGCTCGGAGAGCGGCTACAATACTGGGGGGCGCAGCTGGTTTCCTTGTCCCTCTCCTATATCCCTGGTCTTGCTACCCTTTTGGTTTATATGATCTTGGTGCCCTTCCTGATCTTATTCATGCTTAAGGACAAGGCTCGAATCTTGGCCTGGCTTCAGGGCTTTTTGCCTCCTCACCAAGATCTTGCGCTGGAAGTTTGGCGGGACGTGGATCACCAGATCGGGAATTTTGTCCGGGGCAAGATTTGGGAAATCGTCATCGTGGGCGGGGTCACCTATGTAACCTTTCGCTTCTTGGGGTTCAATTACTCTCTCCTGCTTGGGATGTTGACCGGATTCTCGGTTGTCATCCCCTATATTGGGGCCGCCGTGGTAACCATCCCGGTAGGCCTGCTCGGGTTGGTGCAGTGGGGGACAAGCTGGGACCTGGCCTACCTGCTCATCGCTTACGGCGTTATCCAGGCCCTAGATGGCAATGTCTTGGTGCCGCTGATCTTCTCAGAGGCGGTCAAGCTCCACCCTGTCGCTATCATCCTAGCTATCCTGGTCTTCGGCTATCTGTGGGGTTTTTGGGGTGTCTTTTTCGCCATCCCCTTAGCCACTGTCGTGAAGGCGGTCTTGGAAGCCGTCCCGCGTCTCCAGCAAGAGCCGACGGACGCGGGGTCGCAGGCGGAAGTCGGGTCCGGACAGTAGGGGAACCCCTAAATAGAGGCTCCAAGCTCAGAGGTTATTGAAGAACAGTCTAATAAGCGCTCGAGGGGGAGTTTAGCGACGTTTTCATTCCCCCTTCGCTAACATAAGACGACAATCCCGAGACCGTAAGGAGGCGGTTTTATCCCCCTTCTATCCGGGCCTGAGCAGTAAAGATTTCACCCCGGTTATCTTCCCAGACCATATTCAAGATCCCCCCTTTGCCAGGATGGAGGCAGAAGCCGAAGTAGGGATTGTTGCTTACAGCAGCACTCCAATCGGCCTCGAAGACGCGCTCCCCGTTGTAGTCGGCTTTTACCTTTTGGATGTAATGAGTGGGAAGAGGTTCACTGCGCCAAAAGCCCTCTAAATCGCTTGCCTTCATAGGGTGGATGATTAGGGATCGCACCCAAACCGGTTCGCCCGGTCGGCGTTTTCTGATATGAAGGCGCGCTTCCCCCGTCTGGGCCATAGTCCAAGCCTTAGGTCGATTGGGCCGATTGCGGATTTCGATTGCCGGCCCTGTTAGCCGGGGTATCCGCTGATGCCTACCTGGATTTCCTTGCTCTCCCGGAAGAGCTGGCCGCTTGCGGTCTCGGCCACCACGTGGACCGGGGAGCTCTGAGCCATCTTGATCCGGAGCTCGGCCTTGGGCTGAGTAATGCCCAGCATGTGGAGCCGAGCGACATAGGGGGTGGGATTATTGGCAACAAAGATGTGGAATCGAACGATATCCTCCACGTGACTTTGAAAGGTCAGCGGAACAACGGCACCATTTGCCACTCGCTCCGGAGCAATTAAGGTGATGGGACCTGCGGCAACGTGAGCAGTCCCTAAAGCAGACCGCATAGCGGCGCTCAAGTTCCGCTGGGCGAAGGCGCAGCGGGGAAAAGGGAAATTGGCGGCTAGACCAATCAGGGGTCTTATCAAGCCGGTCCCTAGCGTGGCCCCCAAGAGCGTCAAAAAGGAACGTCGCCATACTCTCCTTTGCCTCGATGCGCCCATGCGCCCCTTCCTATTTTTGGGAGATGATGGGGGGTACTAAAGGAGACCGAGTATCTGGCAAGGCTTAGTAGCGTAGGGGAATTCGGTCCCCGAGTGCCTGACCGATAGCCTCTGGGGCCAACAGGGGTTGAGCATTGGCTTCGAAGGGCGCTGGAACGAAGACTCCCGCCATCCGAGGGCTAAACTCATTGGTGTCGCGAGGCAGTCGGTTGGTTATTCCTACCAGAGTAACCCCAATTCGGGAGGTGGAATGGCTATTGGCAAGCTTATGACAAGCTAGGCAGCTTCCAGATTTGAGGGGCCCAGTGTGTGCCTTCGCTAGCTTCCAACGCCCTTCACCCAGGCTTATCGATCCTTGGGATTGGGCATTGGTATTGCCAATGGTGCTCAATAGGACGAGTCCTAGGACCAGCATTCCAATTGCTCGAGCCCGACTAGGGCCTTGCATGCCCATGCCTTTCTCCTGGAGTGGGTTCCGCCTTGGGCCTGATCGGGAGGGGCCGATCCTTTCCTTTCGGTAGGCAATGAATCCAACCCGGCACCTCAGTCCACGCGCCAACGGCCTCTTTGGTTTGGTCTCTAAT
>CAYVMM010000049.1:0-2683 GCA_964452535.1 uncultured Gammaproteobacteria bacterium
GGTCAGCAGCCGCCTGACCTCGATGAGGTGATACGCAACCTGAGGCGGCGGGTCCGAGGCCTGTTTGGGGGCGGTCGGGGCGGGGGAGGTCTCTTCGGTGGTGGGGGCGGTGGCTTTCCCCTTGGAGGCCGCGGTATCGCCCTTATTGTGGGCTTGGTGATCGCTATCTGGTTTGCCACCGGGATCTATGTGGTGGCCGCTGACGAGCAAGGCGCTGTCAAGCGCTTTGGGAGGCACATAGCGACTGTCCCGCCTGGACTCCACTATCATCTCCCTTGGCCTATCGAGACCGTCCATACTCCCAAGGTGACCCAGATCCGTCGCGCGGAGATCGGATTCCGTAGTCGGGCGGGGGACCAAGAGGCCATGCATGTAGACAAAGAGGCCCTAATGCTCACCGGGAATGAGGCCGTAGTGGATCTCCAGTTTGCGGTGCAGTACCACATCAAGGATGCCGGCCATTACCTGTTTAACATCAAGGATCCTGATGAGACCGTCCGCAGTATAGCGGAGACGGCCATCCGCGAGGTCGTCGGTCAGCGTCCCATCGACGATGTCTTGACCCGGGAGCGGGCTGCGGTCGCGCAAGACACCCGCTCCCTCATACAGGCCAAGCTCGACGAGTATGGGGCCGGGCTGCAGATCACCAACCTTGCCTTGCAGGATGCCCAGGCACCGAAGCCGGTTCGTCCGGCCTTTCGCGACGTTATCAGTGCCCGGGAGGACCGCACTCGAGCGGTGAACCGGGCCCAGGCCTATACTAATGATATCCTGCCCCGGGCCCGCGGCCAAGCGGAACGGATCCTCCAGGAGGCCCAGGCCTACAAGGCCGAGATAGTCAATCGGGCCCAGGGCAGTGCTTCTCGATTCCGGGATGTCTATCAGGAATATAGCGAGGATCCGAAGATCACCGCTGAACGGCTCTATCTGGAGACCATGGAAAAGGTTCTAGGTAAGGGCAATAAGGTCGTAGTGGATCTGCCGAAATCGGGCAACCTGATGTATTTGCCACTGCAAGAGCTGCTTAAGCAGAAGCAGAGCATGCAGCAGGTCGCCACGGACCAACAGGCTGGGCAAGGTGATCAGGGAAGCCAAAAATCCTCGAGTCAACGAGTCGAGGAATTGCGCCAGAAGTTCGAGAAGCAACTTGAGAATATCCGGCAGGGAAGGAGTAACCGATGAATCGGGTGGTGCTCTCCTTGATCGCCGCTGTTGTCGTGGTAGGCCTTATCGCGGCCTCCTTGGCCCTGTACATCGTCGGTGAGCGGCAATTAGCGGTCGTTCTGCAATTTGGGAATCCAGTGGCTTCGATAACGGAGCCGGGGCTCAACATCAAGATGCCATTTATCCAGAATGTCAGGTACTTCGACTCTCGGGTCTTGAACATTGATGATGAGGCCCGGACCTATGTGACCGGAGACAAGAAGAACCTCATTATTGATTCTTATGCCAAATGGCGGATCGCGGACCCCCTGCAGTTCTATGTCACTGTGAACAATCTCACGACCGCTCGGAGCCGACTGGGGGATCTGATCCGTTCGGGGTTGCGAGAGGAGGTTGGTAAGCGCAATCTCCAGCAAATCATCTCGGGGGAGCGGCGCCAGGTTATGGCGAACTTAACCGAGGCGGTCAGCAATCAAGCGAGGGGGTTAGGTATTAAGGTTGTAGACGTGCGTATCAAGCGCACCGATCTGCCGGAGGAGAACCTCCAAGCGGTCTATGACCGTATGGCCGCCGAACGGGAGCGCAAGGCTCGAGAATATCGTGCCGAAGGTGCCGAGCAGGCTGAGGAGATCATGGCCAAGGCCGATCGTGAGCGGGCGGAGATCCTTGCCCAGGCCCGCCGGAAGGCCGAGCAGGTCAAGGGTCGGGCGGATGCTGAGGCTACCCAGACCTATAATAAGGCCTACTCCCTGGACTCGCAGTTCTTTGCCTTGTACCGGAGCCTCCAAAGCTATGAGCAAGCCTTCCAGGGGGATGAGCTCATGGTCCTGAGCCCCCAATCGGAATTCTTCCAGTTCTTCAACGGCTCGGATTACCCTTCCGAGCAGTCCGATCAGGTTAAGCAGGTTGGATCGGATCAAGTGAAGCCCCAACCGTAGCTTGGTGCTACCTTGTGGCAGGAGCTCCTTTCGGCGGTGGCACTGGTGCTGGTACTGGAAGGTTTGCCGTACTTCGTCAGTCCCTCAGCTATGCGCCGGGCTTTAGCCTATCTGTTCACCTTGCCCGATGGCGTTCTCCGAGGCACGGGACTGACCCTTATGGTCATTGGGGTGGCGCTGCTGGTCTTCATCCGACGGCTATTATAGGTCGGTTTTAGATCCGCTTCATCCCTCCAACGACAAGGAGGGGCTTCGCTTGCCCGCTGATTGCCCGAAGGGCGAAATATCGGGGCTGCTTCCTATTGAAAGGAATGGCCAATGAGGTATTCGCACCCCTCGGGGGCCACTTGGGCAGTGTGCACGGTCCCTTTGGGGAGATAGAGGACCTCACCTGGCCCAATGGGAAAGGCCCGGCCCTCGGCCTCGAAATCGATCCGGCCCGTAAGCCCCACGATGATTTCGTGACAGGCGTGGGAGTGGGGAGGGTAGTAATGACCGGGACTGTCGGGAACGGTCATTACGTTTGCTCCGAATTCCTCCTCCAGCCAGCTTTGGGCCTCCGCTCGCGTACAGCGTGCTCT
>CAYVMM010000049.1:2783-9343 GCA_964452535.1 uncultured Gammaproteobacteria bacterium
TGGCGGGATGGGCATGCCTCGTCCCGCTTTTTGCGTCGCTCCATCCATTCCCCATGGGACAGGGAAACCGCAGCTAATGAATCGTTGGCTCCTCCCCCAAGGGATCGAGGATGTCCTCCCGGAGCAAGCGGAGGCCATCGAGAGCCTACGCCGACGCTTGCTGGATTTGTTCCATCGGTGGGGCTATGCCCTGGTCATGCCCCCTGAGGTGGAGTTTCTGGATTCCCTACTGACGGGAGTGGGTGGTGATCTGGATCTACGTACCCTCAAAGTGGTGGATCAGATCAGTGGGCGTCTTATGGGATTCCGGGCCGATATGACCCCCCAGGTGGCGCGGGTGGATGCCCACCGACTCGGTGGGGAAGCACCGAGGCGCCTATGCTATGCTGGAACCACCTTGCGGGCCCAGCCGGAAAGTTATGGGCGCTCCCGAGCCCCCTTGCAGATCGGAGCCGAGATCTTTGGGATCTCGGGGGCGGAAGCCGATGCCGAGGTGATTGGCCTCATGGCCGCCACTCTCGGTGAGGTGGGTGTCTGGGATGACTATACGCTGGACTTGGGTCATATCGGTCTATTCCGCGCCTTAGTTGGCGAGCTGGCGATGGACCGGGAACGCCACGAGGAGCTCCGGGATGCGGTGCGGCGCAAGGATTGTGCGGCCATTGGTCCTCTCCTGGACAAGGTTGGGGCCCACTCGCGCCTACGCCAGGCCTTAATCGCACTGCCCAATTTGCACGGATCGGAAGCTGTACTGGAAGAGGCTCGCCGGACCTGTGCGGTCACTGAGGGGGCCACTCGGGCGTTGGACGAGCTGGAGGCCTTGGTCCAGCTCCTGCGCCAGCGCGATCTGGAAGACCGCCTGATCTTTGACTTGGGCGAGGTCCGGGGCTACGACTACCACACGGGTCCTGTTTTTACCGCCTATGTGGAAGGGCAGGGGGAGGCCGTTCTATACGGAGGGCGTTACGACGGCATTGGGGCTGCTTTCGGGCAGAATCGGGCAGCCACTGGGCTTAGCGGCGACCTAAAGGTCCTAGCCGAGCTCGTGCCGCATACTGAAGGCCGAGCGGAAGGGGTTTTGGCTCCTGCCGAAGGGGCGGCGGATCTCCAGCGAGCCATCCAGGATTTGCGGGCTCAGGGGTTTCGGGTAGTGCAGTGCTTAGCCTCGGAGCCGGCCGGGAGCCTCACTGATCAGGCACGTAAGCGAGGCTGTACTCGTGTGCTGGTCCACGATCCCGAGCAGGGATGGCAGATGGAACGGATTGAGGCCCTGGAATAATAAGCGAATGGGAGGGAGATGGGGCAAAGTGTCTTGATTGTTGGGACCCAATGGGGGGATGAGGGCAAGGGCAAAATCGTTGATCTCTTGACCGAGCGGGCGGATATTGTGGTCCGTTTCCAGGGAGGGCACAACGCCGGTCATACCCTGGTAATTGGGGGAAAGACAACGGTCCTGCATCTGATCCCATCGGGGATCCTCCATGCTGGGGTGGAGTGCCTGATCGGCAATGGTGTGGCCATTGAGCCGGAAGCCTTCTTGGATGAGGTGGCCCGCTTGGAAGCGGCTGGTCAGGAAGTTCGGGGTCGGCTTTTTGTTTCTTCTGCCTGTCCCCTGATCCTTCCTTACCATCACCGGCTCGATAATGCCCGAGAGGCTGCCCGGGGCAGTCAGAAGCTCGGGACCACTGGCCGGGGTATCGGCCCAGCCTACGAGGACAAGGTAGCCCGGCGAGGGATCCGAGCCGCGGACTTGTGCCATCGGGAAGTCTTAGCAGCCAAGCTAGGCGAGGCCCTCGATTACCACAATTTCGTCTTGGAGCGCTTCTTCCGGAGCGAGCCCGTGGCCTTCCAGGCTACCCTCAATCGGTTACTGGAACTGGCAGAGGCCTTGGCGCCTTTCGTTGACGATACCGTGGAGCGTTTGGCTAACCATCGGCGATTGGGGCGACGGATTCTCTACGAAGGGGCCCAGGGGACATGGCTGGACGTGGATCACGGCACCTATCCCTATGTGACCTCTTCCAACACCATTGCTGGGGCCGCTAGTGTGGGTGCTGGCGTAGGGCCCGAGGCGCTGGAGACGGTAGTTGGAGTAACCAAGGCCTATACGACTCGGGTTGGCTCAGGCCCCTTTCCCACGGAGTTGCACGACAAGGACGGTGAGCACCTTGCTTTTCGGGGGGGGGAGTTCGGTGCGACGACGGGCCGCGCCCGACGCTGCGGTTGGTTCGATGCCGTGGCACTGAGGCGCTCCGTGATCCTGAACGGGATTCATCAGCTTTCCGTGACCAAGCTCGATGTCCTCGATGGTCTGGCCAAGATCCGGATCTGTACTGGCTATCGCTGTAATGGGCGAATCCAAAGGACCCCTCCCACCGGTGCTGAGGGCCTCTCCGGCTGTGAGCCCATCTACGAGGAAATGCCCGGCTGGGCGGAGAGCACCTCCGGCCTCCGATCGCAGGAGGAGCTGCCTGGCAATGCCCAGTCCTATTTGAATCGGTTGGCCGAGCTAACCGGGGTGCCCATTGGCGTGATCTCCACAGGCCCTGAGCGGGAAGAGACCATTTCCCTGCGGGACCCTTTCGCCGAATGAAGGGGGGATAGGCGACGAGGCTGGCCGAGAGCCCATGCTGGTTTTGGAGTAGGGAGAAGCAATGACCCAGTACTCAGAGGATCCCTATGCCGATCGAGAAGCGGCACGCTATGAGAAGCCAATCCCGAGTCGGGAGTTCATCCTCCTCTACCTGCGGGACCAAACCAACTCGCCAGTAACCGAGACGGCCATTGCGGAGGGTCTCGACCTCGAAGACGAAGACTCCCGAGAGGCGCTCCACCGCCGCCTTCGAGCAATGGAGCGCGATGGGCAGCTTATCCGGACCCGACGCAATCTTTATGGCCTGCCCGAGCGCATGGATCTCGTTCGCGGCGTGGTTTCGGCCCATGCCGATGGCTTCGGTTTTTTGATCCCGGATACCAGTCAGCAGGAGGATCTTTTCCTATCGCCTAGGGAGATGCGTCAGGTCCTCCACGGCGATCGAGTGGTGGCCCGGATCGCCGGCTACGACAGGCGCGGGCGACCCGAAGGGGCCATTGTGCGGATCGTCGAGCGAGGTCAACACCGGATGGTGGGTCAGCTCGACGAAGAAGACGGGATTTTTTTCCTCGTCCCCGATGAGTGGCGCATCCACCAGAATGTCCTTATTGCGCCTGGCGAAGAGGGGGGTGCCCGCAAAGGCGAGTTTGTCACCGTCGAGATCCTGCGTCAGCCGGATAAGAAGCGCCAACCGACGGGACGGGTGATCGAGATCATCGGGAGCCAGCTCACCACCGAGGTGGAGATGGGGATCGTGCTTCGAAAGCATGGGATCCCGCACGAATGGCCCCGGGAGGTCCTTGCTGCCGCCGATGGGATGCCCCGGAGCGTGGCTCCCGATGCCCTCGGTAACCGCGAAGACCTTCGAGCCCTGCCGCTGGTGACCATCGACGGCGCCGACGCCAAGGACTTCGACGACGCGGTGTTCGCCGAGCGCGTGGGGGACGGCTTCCGGCTGATTGTGGCTATCGCTGATGTCTCCCACTACGTCGAGCCTAATACGGCCTTAGACAAGGAAGCCTACCGCCGGGGTAATTCCACCTATTTCCCGAGTGGGGTAGTACCTATGCTGCCCAAGGCCTTGTCCAATGGCATCTGCTCGCTCAATCCGGGGGTGGATCGGTTGACCCTGGCCTGCGAGATGCACATCGATCGCCATGGGCAAGTCGATCAATACCGTTTCTTTGAGGGGGTAATGCATTCCCACGCGCGGCTCACCTACGCCGAGGTAGCCGCCATGATGGAGGACGAGGACCCGGATACGCGCGCCCAATACGAGGGTTTGCTTCCCCGCTTGGGGACCCTCTATGAGCTCTATCATGTCTTGCATAGGGCCCGGCTCGAGCGCGGGGCCATCGAGTTCGAAGGGTTGGAGACGGAAGTCCTATTTGGGGAGAACAATCAGATTGAGATGATTGTTCCTTATCAGCGCCGGGATGCCCATCGTCTGATCGAAGAGTGCATGCTAGCCGCTAACCAGAGCGCGGCTCGCCTATTTGTGGCGAACGAGGAACCGGTGCTGTTTCGAGTCCATGAGCCTCCTCCGGAGGACAAGCTGGAAAACCTGCGGGGTTTCCTCCAGACCCTTGGATTGGCCCAGGACCTCGCGGACCCGCCAACGCCGGAATCCTTTAGCCGAGTGCTGCAGAAGGCTCGAGAGCGGCGCGATACCCACCTGATCGAGACGGTAATGCTGCGCTCCATGCAACAGGCCCATTATTGGCCGGAGCCGCTGGGCCACTTTGGGCTGTCCTACGACTATTACACCCACTTCACCTCGCCCATTCGGCGCTACCCCGACCTCGTAGTCCACCGGCGGATCAAGGATGTCCTGGCAGGCCGGCGCGTCAAGGCGGCAAAGAAAGAGGCCTTCAAGAGCAATCTGGCTGAGATCGGCCAGCACACCTCAACCACCGAACGCCGGTCCGAATATGCCGAACGGGAAATGGTGGATTGGCTCAAGTGTCAATACATGCAAGGTCGGGTCGGCGAGGAGTTTGAAGGCGTTATCGCCGGGGTGACGGGCTTCGGCATCTTCGTGGAGCTTGCCGAGGCCTATGTGGAAGGCTTGGTCCACATCACGAACTTGGGCGATGACTATTACCATTTTGATCCCGTTCATCATCTGCTCCGGGGTGAGCGGACCGGTCGCGTTTTCCAGTTAGGCAATGCCGTTCGGGTAAGGGTCACGCAGGTGGATGTCCACGAGCTCAAGATTGACTTGGCCTTGGTTAGGGCTCCTGACGAGATGGGGGCCCATCACCAGGCTTCGGCCGAGGTCCCGGCCGAATAAAGGGGGGCCTAGCCCTTGAGGGGGTGGAATGAAGTTTTCGGGATTGAGCTATACGCGGTCCTGGGCCATGTCCTGACGGCCCTTTTTATCCTTCTCATCCTGTCAGCCCGGGAGGAGACCCAATCCCCCTTCGGCTGGATCCTCGCCGTCGTCATTATGCCCTGGCTGGCCGGACCGGCCTACTTGATCTTCGGCGGTTATCGGGTCCGGCAAGTGGCCTGTTGGCGCCAGGCTAGCGATCGGGCCTTCATGCTGGCGCTGTCCCCGGCCTTTGGTGGTCTCTCGGCCCCCGAATCGTTCCCGCAGAGGGCAACGCCTTCCCAGCGCACCGCGTGGGAGGACTATCCGGATACGACCGGCAACCGGATCCGCCTATTCGAGCACGGCGACGATAAGTACGCCCACCTGGAAATGGACATTCGTAGTGCCGCCGATCACATCCACCTTGTCTATTACCTCTGGGCGAACGACGATACGGGCCGATGGCTGCGCGATCTCCTTACCGAAAGGGCCCGGGAAGGGGTTACCATCCGGGTCCTCTACGATGCCTGGGGGGCAATGGCCGCCGGTTGGCTATTGCGTCCGCTGCGTCGGGCGGGGGGCAGGTTCGGGCCTTTGCACCCTTGCTATCCCCCTATTCCTTCCTCGGGGCGAACCTTCGTAACCACCGCAAAATTGTTGTCATCGACGGCGTCATCGTCTATACGGGAGGCATCAATATCGGCGACGAATACCGAGGCCGATCGGGGAAACGATTGTGGAAGGATCTCCACCTTCGCCTCGAGGGCCCGATTACCCGTCAGATTGCCTCCATCTTTGCCAAGGATTGGTATGCTGTTGGCGGCGAGGCTTTGGTGGACAAGCGTTATTATCCGCGTACCAAGGTCGGTGGTCCGAGTATCTGCCGGGCGCTGCCATCGGGGCCGGGCCAGTATTGGCGTGGCTTCCACGAGGCTGTCTTCAATGCCATTACCTCCGCCCGTGACTGGGTGGATGTGCTTACCCCTTATTATGTCCCGGACCAAGCCATCCAAGTGGCGCTTTCGACTGCCGCGAGGCGGGGAGTTCGGGTGCGCCTTCTGGCTCCCCGGCATAATAACCATCCTCTGGTGGCGGCGGCTAGCAACTCCTTCTATCTGGAGCTATTGGAAGCGGGGGTGGCAATCTATCGGAGCGGGGAGGGCATGCTGCACGGTAAGCAGGTCACTGTGGATGGCTTCTGGGCCACAGTCGGCTCCGCCAACCTGGATTCCCGCTCCTTCTATCTTAATTACGAGCTCAACCTGATCCTCCAGGATCAAGGCCCCATTAATGACCTCTCCCGCATATTCGAGATGGAGCTAGAGACCGCGCGACGGGTCACCTTAAGGGAGCTCCATGGGCGTCCCGCCTGGCGCCACACCTTGGAGGGCCTGGCTCGGACCTTGAGTCCCATGCTTTGAACCGCGATCCCTGTGACGGGTGCTCCAATGAGCGAGGAAGAAGACTACCTCTACGGCCTCCACAGTGTGGGGGCGGCCCTGGAGGCTGGCACCGAGCTAACCGAGATCCGGGTTGCCAAGAACTTCCAGGGTAATCGGCTAGGGGCTTTGGTGGCGGAGGCCTGGGCACGCGGTATCCGGGTTCGCCGCGTCCCCCGGGCCGATCTAGACCGGCGCGCCAAGGGAGGGCGCC
>CAYVMM010000050.1:0-9131 GCA_964452535.1 uncultured Gammaproteobacteria bacterium
CACGTAATCATCACCGATCAATGCGTCCGATAGCGCCGCGTTCAACGTGTCAGTATCCACCATCGCGCTGTTCCGCTCCTCGTCGAACTCGTCGCTGGGATTGTGCTCCTGGCCGTCGGTTGGCTTGGGATTGGCATCTGGACTGATACCGCCCTGGGGAAGGGCAACTTCCTGCCGATGGCGCGACTTCCCTGGCTGAGCTTGGCGATTTGGCTCCCGATCCTAGGTGGCGTGGTGATCTCGGCGCTAGGAGCTGGCCATGATGCGCTGGCGCGCTGGCTGGCGCTGGTGGTCTCTGGTGCTGTGCTTTTGGTCATCGGCCGGCTTCTCGCAGGTTTCGATACCGGGACGGCTAGTATGCAGTTCCTTGAGGACCGAACCTGGATCGAGGCCTTCGATATCCATTACAAGCTCGGCGTGGATGGCATCTCGATCCTTTTGATGCTGCTTACCGCGCTTTCCACATTGATCGCTGTGGTGGCTTCGTGGGAATCCATCCGGGATCGGGTGCCTTTGTACATGGCCGCCTTCCTGATCATGGAAGGCTTTATGCTCGGTGTGTTCTCTGCCCTCGATGCGCTACTGTTCTATATCTTCTGGGAGGCCATGCTTATTCCCATGTTTCTAATCATTGGGATTTGGGGTGGGCCCAACCGGATCTATGCCACCTTGAAGTTCTTCCTGTACACCTTCCTCGGTTCGGTGCTGATGCTGGTGGCCCTGATCTACCTCTACAATCGGGCGGGAACTTTCGATATCCAGAGCTTGCACGAGGCCCCCTTGACCTTGACTGAGCAGCTCTGGATCTTCTGGGCCTTTTTGCTTGCCTTCGCTGTCAAGGTCCCTATGTGGCCGGTCCATACCTGGCTCCCTGATGCCCACGTGGAGGCCCCCACAGCGGGCTCGGTGATCCTGGCGGCCATTATGCTCAAGATGGGTGGCTACGGCTTCTTGCGCTTTGCCCTGCCCATTGCTCCGGATGCCAGCCAGGCTATGGCCGGGTTCATGATCACACTATCCCTCATCGCCATCGTCTACATTGGGCTTGTAGCCCTCGTCCAGAAGGACATGAAAAAGCTCATTGCCTATTCCTCTATCGCCCATATGGGCTTTGTCACCCTAGGCTATTTCCTTTTTAATCCCCAAGGCATTGGCGGTGGACTTATCCAGATGGTCTCCCACGGGTTTGTGTCAGCGGCGCTGTTCCTGTGCGTGGGTGTTGTCTATGATCGGCTTCACTCCCGGCGCATTGGTGATTATGGAGGCGTGGTGAACGTCATGCCGCTCTTTGCTGCCTTATTTATGCTTTTTGTCATGGCCAATGCTGGCCTGCCTGGGACTTCCGGTTTTGTCGGGGAGCTATTGGTGATATTGGGGGCCTTCCGGGTGGAGCCCGGCCTGGCGATAGTGGCTGCGACCACTTTGGTCCTGGGCGCGGCCTACACCCTATGGCTGTACAAGCGAGTAATCTTTGGGCCAGTGGCCAACGAGCGAGTGGCAATGGAGATGCCCCCCCTGAGCCTTCGGGAGAAGTGGGTCTTCGCGCCGCTGGCAGTGCTGGTCCTGGCTATGGGGCTGTGGCCAGCGCCTTTCCTGGAGGTCATGGAGCCCTCCGTGGCGCAAGTGGTGGACCAGGCTACCCGCAGCAAGCTTTAGGAAAGGCTCGCCTATGGCCTTCGGGATTCCAGAGATGATGGCCCTGCTTCCGGAATTGCTGGTGATGGGGATGGCCTTAGTCATCCTTGTTCTCGATCTCTACTTACGGCCTGATCAGCGAGGGATCACCTTTGCCCTAACAGTCGCTACCCTGGCTGGCGGGGCCGTTCTGGCCGCCATCCTCGTGCCCGAGGGCGCTCGATTCGTTCTCCATGGGCAATTCATCCACGATCGCCTGTCAGCGGTGCTCAAGATCTTCCTGCTAGGGGGGACTGGCTTGGCCGTTGTCTACGGTCGGCGCCCCCTCCAACGCCTGGCTATGTACCGCGGTGAGCTATTCATCCTGGTGCTTCTGGCCACGAGCGGCATGATGCTCATGGCCTCGGCTGGAACACTGCTCCTTGCCTACCTGGGGCTGGAGCTCATGTCCTTGTCCCTCTATACCATGATCGCCATGGATCGGGACTCGATTCCAGCTACTGAGGGCGGTCTGAAATACTTCCTGCTGGGGTCCCTGGCCTCAGGCATCTTCCTCTACGGTCTTTCGCTGCTGTTTGGGGCCAGCGGCAGCCTAGCGCTGCCGGAGATCGCTGCCCATGCTGCCCGGGTTGGGCTCTCTGATCCCCTGATGGTCATGGGCGTGGTTTTCGTGGCGATTGGATTGGCTTTCAAGCTCGGGGCGGTGCCTTTCCACATGTGGATCCCCGATGTTTACCATGGCTCCCCTAACCCGGTAACAGTAGTTCTGGCTTCTACCTCCAAGCTGGCAGCCTTTGCGCTGGTCATGCGCCTATTGGTGGATGGTCTCGGGGCGATGGCGGGTCAGTGGCAGGAGATTGTAGCTGCTTTGGCGGTCCTTTCCCTGATTTTAGGCAACGTGGTGGCCATTGCTCAGACAGCCATTAAGCGCATGTTGGCCTATTCCGCCATTGCCCACGTGGGGTTCCTCCTTATTGGCTTGGCTGCTGCTCCCGATGTCGCAACGACTTACATGGCGCCTTTGTTTTACATGGTCGTTTATACTTTGATGGGCGCAGCTGCCTTCGGGATAGTCGCTTTCCTTCATCGATCCGAGGCCCCCGTCGAGACCATCGATGACCTCGCGGGGCTTTCCCGAACTCATCCGTGGATCGCCTTCCTAATGCTGATCCTGATGTTTGCAATGGCAGGCGTTCCGCCTACCGGCGGGTTTATGGCTAAGCTCTATATCTTCCAGGTGGCCATTGAGGCCGATATGGTAGGCTTAGCTCTGTTTGGGGTTCTCATGGCGGTAATCGGGGCTTTCTACTATCTACGGGTGATCAAGACCATGTATTTCGATCCATTGGCTGGCGAGTTAGCCCCCGAGCGCGACTTGCTTGCCCAAACAGCGGTCTCCCTAAATGCCCTTGCGGTTCTTTTCCTTGGTGTCCTCCCCGGTCCCTTGGTAGATCTATGCCTGTTTGCAGTGGCGGATCTTTGAAGCAGTAGATCGTAACCTCGCCTCGTGCCGGTGATTCGACAGAAGCGGGAGCGGGGGCTTCCTAATGGCCTATCAGTAAAGGGGGGTTAATAATTGACCCAGTGGGGGGCTGAGATGATAATGTGCGATATTGCTCCCTGTTTAAAGGCGGGCCAGGCATCCCAGCTATTGGATGCCTTTTGTCGTTTCAAATAGGAACTTTCCCACCTTGCCATCGGGCCCACTGGCACAGATGGCAGTCCCCTCCAGGACAGCCAAGCGCCATTATGTGCCAAAGGGCGCAATCGCGGGAGATTGTTGTGCCATCGGTAACTCTACCTGACGGATCCCGAAAACACTACAACCAGCCTGTGACGGTCGGCGATGTCGCAGCCGACGTGGGAGCGGGTTTGGCCCGGGATGCGGTAGCCGGCAAGGTCAACGGGAAAGTGGTGGACTTGTTCTCCCCCATTCCGGATAACGCCGAGGTGGCCATTCTGACTCCTCGGGACGAAGAGGGCTTGGAGGTCCTCCGCCACTCTACGGCCCATCTCTTGGCGGAGGCGGTCAAGGAGCTTTATCCCGAGGCCCAGGTTACCATTGGGCCAGTAATCGAGGACGGCTTCTATTACGATTTCGCCTATCATCGCCCATTTACACCCGAGGATCTCGAGGCCATTGAGGCCAAGATGGCGGAAATCGCCGAGCGCGACGAGCCGGTTTGGCGCGAAATCTGGGACCGGGATGAAGCGATACGCTTCTTCCGCAAGCAGGGGGAGGAGTACAAGGCCGAAATTATCCGTGAGATCCCCGATAATGAGGAGGTGTCGGTCTATTGGCAAGGGGAGTTCGTTGACCTCTGTCGTGGGCCCCACGTCCCGAGGACCGGCAAGCTCAAGGCCTTCAAGCTCACCAAAGTCTCTGGGGCTTATTGGCGGGGAGATGCCCGGAACGAGATGCTGCAGCGGGTCTACGGCACCGCCTGGCCCGATAAAAAGGCGCTCAAGCGCTATCTCCGGCAGCTCGAGGAAGCCGAGAAGCGCGATCACCGCCGCCTTGGGCGCCAGCTCGATTTGTTCTCCATTCAGGAGCAGGCTGGAGGTGGCTTGGTCTTCTGGCACCCTAAGGGGGCGAGGATTCGTCAGCGGATTGAGGACTACTGGCGGGTTGAGCACGAGGCGAGCGGTTACGATTTCCTCTATACCCCTCATCTCGCCGATTACAATCTGTGGTGTACCTCAGGTCACGCCGATTTCTATAGCGATTCCATGTATCCACCCATGGAAGTGGAAGGGCATCCTTTCGAGATCAAGCCCATGAATTGCCCCTTCCATGTCTTGGTCTATAAGGATCGATTGCATTCCTACCGGGATTTGCCCTTGCGTTGGGCGGAGCTGGGCACGGTTTACCGCTATGAAATGAGCGGATCAATGCATGGGCTTATGCGTGTCCGGGGCTTTACCCAAGACGATGCCCATATCTTCTGCCGACCGGATCAGCTGGAGGCCGAGATTGCCTCTGTCCTTGATCTGACGCTGCGGGTCCTTTCGACCTTTGGCTTCGAGGACGTTGAGCTCTACTTGGCTACCCGTCCAGAGGAAAAATCGGTAGGTTCCGATGCGGTCTGGAAGGACGCCACCGAGGCCCTACGCGGGGCTATCGAAGGCCGCAATCTGAACTATCATGTGGAGGAGGGGGGAGGTGCCTTCTACGGGCCCAAGGTGGATTTCAAGATCCGGGATGCTATTGGGCGTCAGTGGCAGTGCTCCACGGTCCAGCTCGACTTTAATCTGCCCGAGCGCTTTGATCTGGAGTACCATGCCGAATCCGGGGAGCGCCGCCGCCCCATCATGATCCACCGTGCCATCTTCGGTTCGCTGGAGCGCTTCTTCGGCGTGCTCATCGAGCATTACGCCGGCAAGTTCCCCCCTTGGCTGGCTCCGGTCCAGGTTCAAGTCCTACCCATCACCGATGATCAGGCAGATTACGCTGAAGAGGTTGCGAACCGATTGAAAACGGAGGGTTTTTGGGCGGTGGCCGACTTGAGAAACGAAAAGGTCGGTTTTAAAATACGAGAGCATACAATCGACAAGGTACCCTATATGCTTGTGGTCGGGGATCGGGAGAAGTCCTCGGGCCAAGTAGCCGTTCGTGCTCGTAGCGGAGCCGATTTCGGGGATATGGCGCTGAATGCCTTCATCGACCGGTTGCGGGACGAGGTGGAGAACAAGCGGATTGAAGCGGAGGGGTAGAAATCGCTAAACAGGAAAAGCAACCGCGCGTTAACGATGCCATTGAGGCGGAGCAAGTGCGGCTGATAGGTAATGATAGCGAGCAGATCGGGATTGTTTCCCTCCAGGAGGCCCTCGAGCGCGCTGACGAGGAAGGTCTTGACCTTGTGGAAGTCTCGCCGCAGGCGGAGCCGCCTGTGGTCAAGGTTATGGATTACGGGAAGTATAAGTATGAAGCTAGCAAACGGGCGCACAAGGCCAAGGCTAAAACCAAGCAGGTGCAGCTCAAGGAGGTCAAATTTCGGCCCAAAACCGGCCAGCATGATTATGAGGTTAAGCTCAAGAACGCTATCCGGTTCCTAAAGCAGGGCAACCGGGTGAAGATTACCATGCGATTCCGTGGTCGAGAGATGCTCCATCAAGAGATCGGTCAGGATTTCTTAGATCGCATCGAGGAGGACCTGTCCGAGTATGGCAAGGTGGAGCAACAGCCTAAGTTAGAGGGGCGGCAGATGACCATGATGATTGCTCCCCACAAGCACTGATTCTGAGTTTCAAACATTCAGCGAGAGCAAGCATGCCCAAGATGAAGACCAAGCGCTCTGCGGCTAAGCGCTTCAAGATTACCGGCAGGGGCAAGATCAAGCGCTGGAAATCGAACTACAGCCACCTCCGAAGCAACAAAGACCGTCACCGCAAGCGCCACTTGCGCAAGCCAGACTGGGTTTCCAAGGCGGAGAAGCGTAAGGTTCGGCTTGTGCTGCCCTACGAGTGACGCGCTACTCCGAGGGGGAGCCCCCTTTAAACCATGGATCCCCGCGAGGGGCGCGCAGTGAAGCTCACCGCGGGGCGCAACTCAGCAGGGATGCCTCATGGCTCGTGTCAAGACCGGTCCCACCCGCCGCCGACGGCATAAAAAGGTCCTCAAGCAGGCGAAAGGGTTCCACGGCCGCAAGAAGAATTGCTACCGTATCGCCAACGAGTTTGTCGAGCGTGCCCAACAGTACCAATATCGCGACCGCAAGCAGAGAAAGCGCGAGTTTCGCAAGCTCTGGGTAACCCGCATCAATGCGGCGGCACGGGAGCATGGCCTGAGCTACAGTCGCTTCATGTATGGTCTTCGCCAGGCGGGGGTGGCGACGGACCGAAAGGTCCTTGCGGATATGGCGGTCCGCGACAAGGACGCCTTTGCCCAGATGGCGCAGGTGGCCAGGGAGTCTCAGAGCGTCTGAGCGCCCGCGGCTACTGTATTTTGGGCGGCTTGCGAGAGAGGGAGAAAGGGCCAAGCCCTTTCTCCCTTTTATCATGGCGGAAGCCATACCCTCCTATTAAGGGGAACATCGATCCAGTTACCGAAATCGGCCCGGTAACGGGGGTACGAAGCGACTAAAGGGGTGCCCGAAGGGCGCGCTCGCGGAGTGGACTCCCCGTTACCGGGCCTCTGCCCCATGGCAAAACATTCGTTCTCCTTAGCCAGTGCGGGTTCGTACTAAGGGGCGAAAGAGTCGGGGGCTCTGGAATGCCTTCTGGCAGATTGCTTCATTGCTTTACTCCTTGCAATGACGGCTACGAGGTTGAGGTGGGACGCGGCATGCTGGAAGAGATCGAGGCCATCCGCCAACGGGCGGAACAGGAGATTACCGAGGTGGGGGATCTCGATTCCCTGGAGCGCCTTCGTGTGGCCTATCTCGGGAAGAAGGGGGAGCTCACCGTTTTCCTCAAACGCATCGGGCAACTCGAGCCCGAGCAGCGTAAGGTGGTCGGCCAGACGGTGAATGCGGCCAAAGAAACGGTGCAGAAGCTGCTGGACGCGCGTCGAGAAGAGCTGGTCTACCTGGAGCTCCAGTCTCGGCTGGAGGCTGAGCATGTGGATGTGACCTTGCCGGGTCGTGGTTGTGAGGTGGGCAGCCGGCATCCCATTACGCGGATGCTCGAGCGCATCGAAGACCTATTCCTAGGGATGGGCTTTGAGGTAGCGGCCGGTCCGGAGATCGAGGACGCTTTCCATAACTTTGAAGCCCTTAATATCCCGGAAGATCATCCTGCGCGGATGATGCACGACACCTTCTATTTCGATGGGGATAAGCTCCTACGCACCCATACCAGTCCCGTTCAGATTCGGGTTATGCGCGAACGAACCCCCCCTCTGCGTACTATCGCGCCGGGCCGCGTCTTCCGATGCGACAGCGACATGACCCATACCCCCATGTTCCACCAGGTGGAAGGCTTTGTGGTGGATGAGGTGGTTACGTTTGGCCATCTCAAGGGCCTGCTCCAGGATTTCCTGCAAGGCTTGTTCGAGCAGGCCGATCTGCCTGTGCGCTTTCGGCCCTCTTATTTCCCCTTTACCGAGCCATCGGCGGAAGTGGACATCGGTTGCGTCCTGTGTGGGGGCGAAGGGTGCCGCGTATGCAAGCACACTGGATGGTTAGAGGTCCTGGGGGCGGGGCTTATCCATCCCAATGTCTTCGCCCACGTCGGGGTCGATGCCGAGCGCTATTCGGGCCTTGCCTTCGGTATGGGGGTGGAGCGCCTGGCTATGTTGCGGTATGGGGTGGACGACCTGCGGGTATTCTTCGATAACGATGCCCGTTTCCTGGCGCAGTTTGCTGGGGAATGACAGTCCTCGCTGTTACAAAGGGCGCAAGCGGGGAAGGGAATAATCGGGTCGATTCTTGGGTGAGTCTATAGCTCGCAAGGCCCTATCTAGGGGCCTGCCGATAGGAAAGATGGCTGATGCAGTTCAGTGAGCGCTGGCTTGGCACATGGGTGGATCCTGGCTGGGACCGTGCAACCCTGATCCATCGCCTGACCATGGCTGGTCTGGAGGTAGAAGGGGTTCAGGGTCTGGGAGGTGGCTTGGAGGGGGTATTCGTCGGTCAAATTGAGCATTGTTTGCCCCATCCTAATGCGGATCGCCTCTCCCTATGCACAGTAGAGGTGGGAGAGGCAGAACCCCGCTCTATTGTCTGTGGGGCCGTGAATATGGGGCCCGGTGATCGGGTTCCGGTGGCAGTTCCCGGCACTCTGTTGCCCAACGGCCTTACCGTCGAGCGGACCTGGCTGCGGGGCCAGCTCTCGGAAGGGATGTTGTGCTCGGCTCCCGAGCTCGGGCTAGGGGAGGATGGCGAAGGCCTGTTGATCCTGGGGAAGGACGCTCCCGTGGGAATGCCTCTCCGGGACTATCTGGATCTTGATGATGCGGTGGTCATGCTCGACCTCACTCCTAATCGAGGCGATTGCCTTTCTCTGAGGGGGATCGCGCGTGAAGTGGGGGCCCTGGCCGATCGCCCCGTAACCGAGCCTGCCTCGGCACCTGTCCCCCCGCAAACCGAGGCTCGGCGTGAGGTACAGCTCGCCGCTGGGGCTGATTGCCCCCGTTATCTGGGACGGGTGATTACCGGGCTCGATACAGCGACCGAGACCCCTATCTGGCTAGCGGAGCGACTGCGTCGCTGTGATGTGCGTCCGGTGTCCTTGCTTGTGGACATTACCAACTACGTCATGCTGGAGCTGGGTCAGCCCTTGCACGCCTTTGACGACGAGCGCCTAGCCGGGAAAGTAAGGGTGCGCCATGCCGAGGCCGGGGAACGGGTGACCTTGCTTGATGGCCAGGAGATGGCGCTAGAGGCCGGAACACTAGTGATCGCTGATGAGAGCGGGGTCCAGGCGGTGGCTGGGGTCATGGGGGGGCAAGCTGCGGCCGTGGGCGAGGGCACTGGGGCGGTTTTTCTGGAGTCGGCCCATTTCCGGCCAGGGGCCTTAGCTGGACGGGCTCGCCAGATGGGGGTCGCTAGCGAGGC
>CAYVMM010000051.1:0-9034 GCA_964452535.1 uncultured Gammaproteobacteria bacterium
CGGAAGGGGTGGACGCCATCGGTCTCGATCGAACCCCTGCCATGCTCGCCCGGGCTGAGCGCCGTGCCCGTCGCCTGGACCATCGAGCCTCCCTCCATCTCGGCGATGCCCAGGCCCTGCCTTATGGGGAGGCCGCCTTTGATCGCCTCTTCCTGCATCTCATCTTGGCGGTTGTCCCTGTCCCGGAATGGGCCCTGGCGGAAGCTGCGCGGGTAGTGCGCCCGGGGGGGCGGGTCCATGTCCTGGACAAGTTCCTCCGGCCCGAGCAGAAGGCGCCCATCCGACGCGCATTGAGCCCCCTCCTCGGTCGCATGGTTACCCGTACCGATGTGGTCTTCGAGGAAATCCTAGCCAAGGTTCCCCAGCTCGCGCGCGAAAGCGACGAGCCGGCGGGGGTCGGCGATTGGTATCGGCGGATCACGCTCTGGCGCACGGGCTGACCTGGGCCCTTATTATCGACTCGCTCCGTATTCCCCCTTATCCTGCATCGGATATTCTGGAAAACCTTCCCGTCCGCTGAGGGTTCCATTCACCCTCGCTAACCAGCGGCACGGGCAATTAACGGGGTTCCTGCTGCCTTCGGGGGTCGGGTCTTCCCCGCAGCAGCCCCAATGGGGGAGGTGAGCCTCATGAATGCGTTTGCTGATCGGATGCTGCGTGCTGCCAAGTTGGAGCCGGCGCTCTACGAGGAGGTGGAAGCGGATCCCACATCCCTAGGTCAGGCGGCGGGGGTGGTCCTCCTTTCCAGCCTGGCGGCTGGGATCGGGTACATAGGTTACGGCGAGGCGGCACCTGGCTTCGTTCTGGGCACGGTGCTGGTCTTCATCGCCTGGCTGGTCTGGGCCTTCTTGACTTGGATCATCGGCACCAAGCTCCTGCCTGAGCCGGAGACGGAAGCAGACATAGGCCAGCTCCTACGAACCATCGGCTTCTCTTCGGCACCAGGCATCCTTCGGGTTGTCGGATTTGTCCCTGCGATAGGGCCCCTGATCGTGCTGCTTGCTTCCGTCTGGATGCTGGTAGCGATGGTGATTGCTGTCCGACAGGCTTTAGATTACACCAGCACCTGGCGGGCAGTGGGGGTCTGTGTGATCGGATGGCTGGTGCTGATGGCGGTGCAGCTGCTGCTGTTCCAGATGTTCGGACCGCCCCAACCGGCATGAAAGGCGCTTGTCTCGCCAGGGGTAGTTGCCATGGTGCATTCTTGCGCACCCCTTCAGCTTTTCCTGTGCGGCGACGTCATGACCGGCCGCGCCGTTGACCAAGTGTTACCGCATTCCTGTGATCCAGCCCTGCATGAGCCGTGGGTCCATGATGCACGCCATTACCGGGTCCTAGCCGAGCAGGTCAATGGCAATATCCCCGTGCCAGTGGACGAGGCCTACATCTGGGGGGATGCCCAATACTGGCTGGAGCGATTTGCCCCGGCTAAGTGTTTGATCAATTTGGAGACGGCGGTTACCTGTAGCGAGGACTGGTGGGCCAGCAAGAGCATCCATTACCGCATGCACCCCGAAAATGCGCGCATCTTGGCGGCCGGGGGCATCGACTTCTGTGGGCTGGCCAATAACCATGTCCTGGATTGGGGATACGCTGGCTTGATCGATACCCTGGCAGCCTTGAAAAGGGCAGGGCTTGCCTTTGCCGGTGCGGGGCTAGACCGCACTGCTGCCCAGGCCCCGGCCATCCTGCCTGATAACTCGGGAAGCCGGGTCATCGTGCTTTCCCTGGGCTCGGGGTCCAGCGGTATCCCCCCTGAGTGGGCGGCCAAGGCCGATCGAGCGGGCGTTTGGCACATTAATGAGGCGAGTGAGGATTCGGTGGCGGAGGTGGCCAAGCAAGTACGAACCGTGAAGGGTGAGCGCGATGTGGTGGTGGCTTCTATCCACTGGGGGGCTAATTGGGGCTACGTTATCCCCGATGTGCAGCGTCGCTTTGCCCATGCCTTGATCGACCGGGCGGGAGTAGACCTCGTCCATGGCCATAGCTCCCATCACCCCAAGGCCCTGGAGCGCTATCGCGGCCGGCTTATCCTATATGGCTGCGGGGATTTCCTGAATGACTACGAGGGCATCCCGGGGGAAGCAAGGTACCGACCGGAGCTGACCTTGATGTATTTCCCTGAGCTGGACCCGCTCAGCGGCTGCCTGGAGGGATTGGCCCTCAGGCCCATGGCCATTCGTCGCTTCCAAGTCGCCAATGCCCAAGAAGAAGAGGCCGACTGGCTCTTGCAGACCCTGAATCGCGAAAGTCAGCCCCTGGGGGTTCATCTGACAAAGGATAAGGAAGGGACCTTCCGTCTCGAAACGCCAGAGCTCGGTAAGGCGCTTTCGCCCTAGAAATCGAATCCAACGGAGGGATCCATTGCTTTCGATCCCCTTTCGATCCCAAGGAGATCTCGGTCTTGGCGGAATGCTTATCCTCGGGTCCGGGTACGGCCTTCTCTGGTGGTCGTGTCCGCGTCGGGGTCTCGAGCTGTCTTCTGGGGGAAGCTGTCCGTTACGATGGCGGACATAAGCACAACCCCCATGTCGAGGGAGGATTAAGCCGTTTTTTGGAGCTCATCCCGATCTGTCCCGAGATGGCCATCGGCTTGGGCGTCCCACGTGAGCCCATCCACTTGGTTGCGGGCGCAGGCGAGGCGATTCGAGTGATCGGAGTCCACAACCGAGAAAAGGACGTCACCGAGTCCCTCCGGGCCTATGGCCGGCGGATAGGCCGAGAGCGGACCGATCTCCATGGCTACATCTTCAAGGGCAGTTCACCCTCCTGTGGTCAACGGAATGTGCCAGTCCATAAGCCCGACGGGGCAGTTCAAGCCACTGCTCCCGGGGCCTTCGCTGATGCGTTAATGATCCAGTGCCCACACCTGCCGGTGGAAGAAGGGCAGGGACTGGCAGATCCTGCCCGGCGGGCGAGCTTCATCGAGCGCGTCTTTGCCCATGAGCGCTTCCAGCAGCAAGTGGCTACCGATCCTACCCCGCAGGCCCTGATGGCTTTTCACAGCGCTCACAAACCCTTAGTGAGGGCCTATGATGCGGAGGCAGTGCACCGGCTCGAGCGCCGCATCGCGAGCGCCGGTTCCGGTGATATCAATGAGCGGGCCTCGGCCTACCTTGCCGAGCTCATGGCCATTCTAGCCACGAGGCCAGCCATGCTGGGAGCGCCTCAATAGGCTCTACTACGAACAAAGGCCGATCCGAGGGGCCTGGCCAAATGGGGGTCGGTCTAGACCCGGAACATGCGCCGCAGAACCCCGTCACGGCGAAAGGCGTGGAAAACGCTGCCGCTGATGTGGGTAATGAGCAGGGCCAGAAGGATCCAGCTGGTGTAGATATGGAGCTCCCCAAAGACGATGTTCAGGGTCTCGTTTTCCCACTGCTTGGCGGTCTCATCGGCAAGGAGAGTTGGCCCCCACCAGAGCGTTGTCCCCCAGCCGCTGAAGGCCGAGGAGAGCATCCCGCTCAAGCAGACCGTAAAGATCAGAAGGTACATCAGGATGTGATCGGCTATGGCCAGATGGCGCATCCAGCGCGGCATGGTGGCCGGAAGCCGACCGGGCCAAGGACGATACCGGAAAAACAGCAACAAGAGCCCGAAGAGGATGACGGTGAGCCCGAGGTTCTTGTGCAGCTGAAACGGAAGGAACCGGTACTCCCCGTAGGGGATGGCCATCATCCACCAGCTGATGCCGAACAGGAAAAGGATCGCAATGGCCGTTAGCCAATGGAGGAGCACGGTCAGGTTGCCGTAGCCGGGGCTACTCATCGGATCGTTACCAGGCGAAGGAATCGGCCGCCACCAGAACGCGTGCCCGCGCTCATTCGAGCGTTTCTCCCTTGTCGGCGGTCCATGCGGCAGCGACGGCCGTTGCCAGCGCGATATGGATGGCTAGCCACAGCAGGTCGTCCCAAAGGAACGCCTTGCGGATCAGGGGTCCGGATTGGGCCGCTGCAATCAGCCCGGTAAGCTCTAGGGCGATCAAGGCCACTGTTACGCCAATAAAAACGGGCGGGGCCCAAGGGCGCCAGTCCACCAGGGCCATGCCGGCCCAAAGGGAGCTCGCCGCAAGGACCATCCCCCCTATCCCGAGCCAGAATTGCAGGTCCCGGAACCAGTCGGGGGTCGTAATCAGCCGAACTGCCATTGCGGCCTGCATCTGTTCACAGACCTGTTGCGAGATGCCTTCCTCGATGAGCTCGTCCTGGGGGCATTCCAGCTCGCTAGCACGCTCCTCAGCGGTGATGGGGAGCGAGAGCACGTACTGCTGGGTGGTGTGGACTCCGAACGAGGCGGTCAGATAGGCCCCCAGAAGCACCGCAAGCACGCCGATCCATTCGGCCCAAGGAGGACCGATTGAGCGGTGCTCAAAATCGGAGGAATGGAGAGCCATGGGGCCGCCTCCTAATACGGCTTTACCAAGAAGAACGAACGTTTGGTCATGAAACGCCACCCCCATAATGGGTAACCGCTCCGGGGAGGCCGCCCTTCGGGCACCGCCTCCGTCGCTCTTTACCCGTTACAATGGATTGCCTACGGTAGCTATTTGCCATCCGGCAATGATACTTCCACCGTCGTAGGGGCTCGATTCATCAAGCGAACCGATTCATCTTCCACCGTTGTAGGAGCTCGATTCATCGAGCGAACCGATTCATGGGGCGAATTCATGAGACGACTACCGGCGGGCACCATGTAGAGCGCGGATCGAACAAAGCCCTCCTAAACGCTTTCCAGATCCGAAGCCCTGATCAACCTTAGCGCCTCGTCAGGCGAGAGCACAATAGGCCCCCTTCCCAAAGGTCAATGGAAGGGCCTCTTGGGCTGGAGGGCAGCCCCGGACAGGGCTCAGGCGAAGTGCTTTTTGAGCTGGCCCAGGAGCGCCTGATAGATGGGGTTGCAAAACTCGGCCACGCCGCCGCCGCTGGCCTCCCAGCTGGCCATCCAGAGCACGAAGGATGCATTGGAATCGGTGACTGGAAAGACCCGCACTTCGCCCACATAACCGCTGACGTTGTCCTTGGATAGGGCGTCGGGCCCCTCGTCGATGCTGTATCGGACAAGGCGGTCCTTGTCGTCCAGTCCGAGCAAAGTTTCGTAGAAGGCCCCGTTCAGGACACGCTTGGCACCGATCTGGGTCCCCGGCAGGTCGTTGCCGGGCTCGCAGCGCTCGATCACCTCCGGAGCCCAGGACAGATCGTGAAAGTCCCGGAGCAACGGCCAGACCCGCTCGGCGGGAGCCGGTACCACAGCGGAGTTGTAGCAGCCCATCTCGTTTCTCCTTACCCGTTACGGGCTGGTTCCAGTAACTTGTATTTGTGCTCCCCCTCATACGCGCTCATAGGCCGAACGGATTCGCTCCCTGTCAGGAGATTGCCCGACGTGGACCGAGGGCTATTGGTGTTTGAACGCCTTCTAGAGGGACTAGGGCTCGAGCCCAAAGTGGCCGCTTTGATGCTCCATGCCATCATACCTAGCGTGCCGTTAATAGCCCCGTTGCCAAGGGGGCATCGGTGGCTGCGCGCCGGCTGATACGATGGCTGAGCTGTCCCGGGCGTGAAGGGTGTCGAGTAGACCGCCCGCTGGACCACAGCAAAGGTCCAGGCCATTCAAGGCCTGCTCAAGCACACCGCCGACTACGTCCAGGGCCGGCTGCCGTCGATCCACAGCCGCGAGCTGGTGGAGCTGCTATTCGCCTACCCCTATTGCCGCATCGCTAATGTGGTGGACGCCGGCATCGCCAAACGCCAGACGGCCTCCGTCTACCTCAAGGAGCTCTGCCGGATCGGCGTCCTGGAGGAGGTCAAGGCCGGCCGGGAGAAACTGTTCGTCCACCCCAAATACATGGACCTCCTGATGCGGGACAGCCACGGCTTTTCCGAATACGCCTGACGGCGTTCGGATCGACGGCACCAACCTTGCCGTAGGCGGGCCCGAGGTACGCCTTGGCCGAGATCCGGAGCCCACCTGCTTCCGGGGGAGATGAAGAACCACGCCGGCACTGTGGGGCTCTGCCCTCGCTAAAATCCTAACCGAGCCCCCGAATCCGATCCTCCAGGTCGGGCGGCGCCCGGAAAGAATAGCCCTTCCCGGCTCGCCGTTTCTCCAGCAGCCCCAATTCGGCGAGCCCGAGCAGGTCGCTGCGGGCGGTAGCGTAGGCGACGTCGTGACTGCGGCGGTGGGACTGGATGGTGTAGCGGTGCCCGGGGTGGCGCATGGCATGGCTCAGCAGGGCCAGCTGGCGATCGTTGAGGTCGGCGCGGTCGTGTAACAGCTCCTCCACCCGCCGGACCTGCTGGGCCTTGCGCTCCAGGTAGGTTTCCAGGTGCGCCACCGCCCGTTCGATGCTCTCCAGCTGGTTGAGGATGAAGTAGGTCAGATCGTTATCGTCGGTTTCGGTCTCCAGGAAGGCCCGGGCGTATTGGGCTGGAGCCTCCTTGATGACACTGGAAAGGGAGACGAATTCGAACAGCCAGTAACCCTGGTGGAGCATGACCCAGTAGAACAGGGCCCGCGCCACCCGGCCGTTGCCGTCTTCGAAGGGATGATCAAAGGCCAGCCAGAAGTGGAGAACGATGCCGCGGATGACTGGATGGATAAACTGGCCCTCGCCTTCGTCCTCGGCGTTGGCGAAGCGCACCAAGGCCTCCATGCGCCCCGGAAGCTCCGCCGCCGGAGGCGGGACGTGGGTAACCCGGCCAGTGGCATTTTCGGCCACAGTCACCCGCTCCTCCTCAGGGGCCTGGAGCCGGCCTGTGGCATCGGGGTTGTCCAGTGTGTCTTCCGTCAACTGACGGTGGAGGGCCAATACCCGCTCAACCGTTAGCGGTTTGTCCTGGATGTCTCGAATGGCGGCCATGGCCTGGTAGTTGTTCAGGATCATGCGCTCGTGCTTGTCCCGGGGCGCCCGCCCCTCGCGGATCATGTCAGCGGCTACTTGGCGGGTGGTGGAGGCCCCCTCCAGTTGGCTGGAGGTGATGGCCTCCTCCATCAGGGAGTTGATGATGTAGCGGTTGCGGGTCTTCGGATTGGCCACGGTCTCCGCCATGCCGATGCGCCCCCCGGCGCGCTGGTCCAGGGGGTGCAGTCGGGCAAGCACGGGATCGGGCAGGGTGTAGACGAAAGGCTTACCCGCCTTGTCCGTCAGGGGAGTCTCCCGGTATTGGCTGCGCCGGGCCAGTTTGACCCCCAGCCACCACTGGCGGTGGGTCAAGTCCGAAGGCGGTTCCAAATGGCGCAGATTGTCCCAATGCCGGTACTTGCCCTTGGGCAGGACGCCGATCCCTGCTTCCAGGATCGTCGTCAGCTCCTCCCGGGCCTCCTCCGCGAGCTCTCGAAAGGGGGGAGGCCGTACGGGTGGTTTCATGAGGGGGAGGCTCCTGGCTGATACGAACGTATCAATTGCTATCAATCGTGGAAAAATTGATAGCAATTGATAGGATTCTATCACCTTCGTCGAGGAACGGGACTGGAGCCAGTTCCACTCCCCTGTCCGGGCCCCGATCCAGCTGGCCTTTATCGGTCGGGGATGACGAGGGGAGGTACGGGGTCCCGGTTTGGGAGAAGGCAGAAGCGGTTGGGAAAGTGGGACCGGGTTTATGTTTGGAGGGGCCGCACCTCCTCCTCCAGGCGGTCCCCTAGCTCCGCCCGCGCGATTTCCATCTCGTAGCGATCCTGAAGATTCATCCAGAACTGCAGGCTGGTACCGAAATAGCGGGCCAGTCGCAAGGCGGTGTCCGCCGAGATGCCGCGCTTGCCATGGACGATCTCGTTCAGCCGGCGCGGCGGGACGCTCATGTCCCGGGCGGCCCGGTATTGGCTCAGGCCGTGCTCCTCTAGGAACTCGGCCAGATGCTCGCCGGGGTGGATAGGGTCCAGGTGATCACTCAATTCCAAGCCTTTGTCCCGGTAAAAGCGGTTCATGGCGGGAACATGACGTTTTCCGTTAATAATGGCAACCGTTAGGGGATCGGCTTGCTTTGGGTCGCTAGGTCAAATGGGGCATCCTGAAAGGTGGGTCCATGTGGCGGCTCGCATGCCAAAGGACAGTGGCCCGGAGGGGAATTCGAGCGGATGGATGAAGAGGAAGCACTCATGACCCAGCGGGATAAAAGGAGGTATGTGCATGAAGGCAAGTATGTTGCAGAAGTCGAGGTTTCGCTGATCGAGGACGAGACGCGGTGATCTCCCTATCTAAGCCTTGAGGACGCATACAAGCTGGATGACGTACGGGATGCCCTTCGTCAGGGCGATTTGGAGGTAGCGGCGCGCTATGGTCGGATTTACGAGATGCGGCCAGTTGCCCACCAGTAACGGTAGAAAACGGCACAGGTTCCTCTGCGAGCCAGCCTGCGGGCGGTCGCCAGACTAACCCGGAACTAGCCAGTTGGATGAAAGGGAGAGGATGGCCCAGGATCCCAACCAAGGCCCGGAACAACAGGCCCGCGATCGGATCGACGATCAGCTCCGCCAGGCCGGTTGGATTGTCCAGGATCGCCAAAACCTGGCCCCCAACGCCGGCCCCGGCGTGGCCGTGCGCGAGTACCCCACCGACGCCGGGCCCATGGACTACCTGCTCCTGGTGGACGACCAGCCGGCACCGTCACCTACTTCACCAACACCGCCGACCCCAAGCCGCTCACCGCTTGCCAATTTTTCGGAAATGGATAGTCGGCCCAATAGGTCGATGGATCCGGGTTTTATCGACACTATCCGTTGACCTGTCGAGGCCATCGACATACGCTACCAACATGTCGAAAGATCCAAAGTATTTGGACACATAATGGCCTGGGATCCCGAGATCCCTTACAACGACCTCCCCTTGCTGCCGCCCGACGTCGAGCTCGACAGTAAGCCGGTCCTGCGGGCTTGCATCCCGGCACGCGCTGCCCTTTCGGAATTAAACACCGCCACCAAGTTTCTCCCCAGGCCCGAGGTCCTGATCAATACCCTGCCCCTGCTGGAGGCTCGGGCAGACTCCGAGATCGAGAACATCGTCACCACCACGGACCGCTTGTTTCGATTTGCCCAGGCGGAT
>CAYVMM010000052.1:0-8870 GCA_964452535.1 uncultured Gammaproteobacteria bacterium
TGCGTTAGAAGCGGCGTCTGCAGAGTGGTGACCTCGGCCAGCATGGTGCTGACCTGGCCGATCTCGGTGGCGTCCCCGGTCGCTACCACGGCCCCTGTGGCCTGACCTGAGGTGACCAGGGTTCCAGAGAAGGCCATCCCTAGCCGATCGCCCAGGCTAACGGATTGGCCTACGGGAGCCGGATCCTTGGCTACCGGCACCGATTCCCCGGTTAGGGAGGCCTCATCGATATGCAAGTTGTGGACTCGAAGCAGGCGCAGGTCAGCGGGAACCTTGTCACCTGATTGCAGGAATACAATGTCCCCGGGTACTAACTCCTCCGCCGCGAGACCAATACGTCGCCCATTACGCAAAACACTGGTGCGGGGCGAAAGGAGGTTGCGGATGGCATCCAAAGCCCGCTCAGCCTTGTTTTCCTGAAGGAAGCCGATGGCTGAGTTGATCACGACCACGCCCAGAATGACCCCGGTATCTACCCAATGGCCTAGAGCTGCGGTGACGGCGGCTGCTAGCAGCAGAATGTAGATGAGGACATTGTGGAATTGCGCTAGGAAGCGCTGGATGGCTCCTCGGCGGCGGGGGGGTGTGATGCGGTTGGGACCATAGCGAGCGTGTCGGCTCTGGGCTTCCCCCGTCGTTAACCCCTGCTCGCTGGTATCCAGATGCTCCAAGACTGCCTGGGGGTCCAGCGCATGCCAGGCAAAAGAGGCGGGTGCGGAGTTGGTGCGGCTCGGGTTGGTCACGGCCATAGAGGGCTCCACTTTCCCGTTTCCGTTGTCCCGGTGGTTGGTTAGAGTACCCTTCCCTGGCCCGTTAGGGAGAACCTGTTAAGGGGAACATCAATCAAGTCACTGGAGCCGGCCTGATAACGGGTAGGGAGCGACTGAGGGGGGTGCCCGAAAGGGCGGCCCCCCGGAGCGGATTGCCCTTTAGCGGGCCGGCGTCTCATGGCACGACTTTCGTTCTCCTTGGTAAGTTCGGTCACCGAAACCGGCTCGGTAACGGGTGACCCCGGTGGCGCCCGCCCATCGGGTACCCCCTACAGCTGCTTCTCACCCGTTACCGGCCTGCACACTAGGGTAAGACCTTCTTTTCCCTTAGTAAGTGAAGGAGCCGAGTTGGCATCCCTTCTCCCTGATTGCGCGAGGAACTGGCCTCTCTGGGCTCGCTTGCTCCATGCCCTGATTCGGGGCTATTGTCGGTTCTTCCATCGCCTGCGGGCTGATCCTTCCACTCTTCCAAGGGGTAATGGCGCTATCCTGGTGTGTAATCACCACGCCGTTCTTGACCCCTTTGTCCTAGCCGCTACCAATCGGCGATTAATCTCTTTTCTCATTGCCATGGAATACTATCGCATGGCCTCCATGCGCTGGTTCTTTGATCGTGTGGGTTGTGTTCCTGTGGAAAGGGGCCGAGTCACAGTGTCTTCTGTACGCGGAGCGCTGGAGCGCCTGGAAGAGGGAAGGGTTCTGGGAATCTTTCCGGAAGGCGGGATCCATCCGGTGGGTCAGCCTGTCAAGCCTAAGCCCGGTGCTGCCCTGCTCGCACTGGAAACGGGGGCCCCGGTCATCCCGGCTCGGATCGCCGGTATCCGCCAGCTACCGGGCTCGGATATCTGGACTTTCCTCCGGCCGTGGCGGATCCGCCTTCGGTATGGTCCTCCGGTGCCCCTGGAAGACCTGCGCCACCTCTACAGCGGTGAGTACGACCGAATGCTCCTTAACCGAGCCGCTGGGCGCATCATAGACGCCATTTATGCCCTTCCCAGCTCGCTCTACTGAGAAGGGCTGGGCAAGCCGCGGCGAGGTCCTAGCCTGGGCCTTCTATGACTTTGCGAACTCGGGCTACACAACAGTAGTGACCACCGCTCTGTTCAATATGTACTTCGTAGGGGTGGTCGCGGGTGGTACCGACTGGGCGGCGCTCCTCTGGACTGCTGCTTTGTCCGTCTCCAATGCCTTGATCCTGTTGCTGGGTCCTTGGATCGGCCAATCCGTTGATGCGCAAGGTCGCATCAAACCTTGGCTGGGGCTGTCCACAGCCATCTGCGTACTGGGGACTCTGGGGCTGACGACGGTCGGACCCGGCGATCTGCTCTTGGGGGCCAGTATAGTCATTCTGTCCAATTTGGGCTTTGGGCTGGGAGAAAATCTGATTGCTGCCTTTCTTCCCCGTTTGGTTCCCCCTCATCAGTTGGGTCGGACCTCGGCCCTGGGCTGGGGTATCGGGTATCTCGGCGGCCTGTTTACACTGGGTCTGTGCTTGGGTTATATCGCCTGGCTCCAAGCCCGAGGTGGGACTATGACTGAGTTCGTGCCCGGCGCCATGGTTATCGTGGCTGGTATCTATGCCGTTACAGCGTTACCGACCTTCCTCTGGGTTAAGGAACGTCCCCTTGCCTCTCGTCGGGTCTATCCTTATCCCCGTCGAGAGGGGCTGCTCGGGGCTTGGCGGCAGGCCCGGGATTATCCTGACCTTAGCCGATTCTTGGTCTGCCTCGGGGTCTACTACTGTGGAATTCAAACAGTGGTCGCGCTGGCGGCAGTCTATGCTGATCAGGCCCTAGGATTCACTACCCAGCAATCGATGGCCATGATCCTGGCGGTCAATCTGGCCGCTGCGGCAGGGGCCTTTCTGCTGGGCTGGGTCCACGATCGCCTCGGCGCTGTTCGAACGGTCGCCCTGACTCTGGGTATCTGGATCCTTGCTCTGGTGCTTGCTTATTTTTCCCGGAGTATTCCCTTGTTCTGGGTCGCCGCCGCCCTGGTTGGGATCTGCATCGGGGCTAGCCAGTCCAGTGGTCGAGCCCTGATTGCCCTCCTGTCACCCCCGGGCCATGAGGGGACCTTTTTCGGTCTCTGGGGGGTTGCCGTCAAACTAGCGGCCATCATTGGTCCTCCGGTTTATGGTCTTTTGACTTGGCTGTCGGGAGGCGATTATCGATTGGCTCTCCTGGCTACGGCGGGGTTCTTCGTGGCTGGTCTCCTGCTACTGGTTGGTATCGACGAGGAAAGGGGCCGGACCTTGGCAGGTCGGGAGAGCGGCCTTCCGGATAAAGGATCTGACTCTTGAGGCTTTTCCGCTGTGCCCCTAATCAGGCAGGAGAGAGCAGCTGGCATTGGAACCGATTTTGATTTAAACTGTGTCCAAATTCGAGATGACTCAACGGGGAGGTGCGACGATGGCCCAGCTAAAGGGGACTAAGACCCACGAGAACCTGAAGGAAGCCTTTGCCGGCGAGTCGATGGCCAATCGCCGGTATCTGTATTTTGCCCAGAAAGCGGACGTTGAGGGGGAAAACGAGGTTTCCGCGTTGTTTCGGTCTACTGCGGAAGGAGAGACCGGTCACGCCCATGGCCACTTGGAGTTCCTAGAAGCCGCTGGTGATCCGGCAACTAACGAGCCCATGGGTGATACCGAGACCAACCTCAAGTCGGCAATAGCTGGCGAGACCTATGAGTACACCGACATGTATCCGGGTATGGCCAAGACGGCCCGTGATGAAGGCTTTGACGAGATCGCCGATTGGATGGAGACCCTGGCAAAGGCCGAGCGCTCCCATGCCAATCGTTTCCAAAAGGCCTTCGATAACCTTGAGCAATGAGTGACCTTGGGGAGTTCGTCCTTGGTAGATGGCGTCTTGGTACGGGTTCCCAAAGGGCAACCCAATGAGTGATGCCATTTGCGTGAATGCAACGGCCGTCTTTCTAAGGATGCTGAGAGTGAGCTTTTCTGGCCGAGGAGTTACGGATGGCGCAAGAGGGCGCTGACAAAGCGCCGTATCGTTACCCCCTCAATTGGCGGGACGAGGTCTTTTGGGACGAAGACGCGCTGCATCAGGAGATGCAGCGCGTCTTCGACATCTGTCATACCTGTCGGCGCTGCTTTCCCCTCTGCAGCGCCTTTCCTACCCTGTTCGATTTAATCGATGAATCGGAGACCCTGGAGGTGGATAGCCTTACCCGCGAGGATCATCTCCGGGTAGCTGACCGTTGTTACCTTTGCGACATGTGCTTTATGGCGAAATGCCCCTACGTCCCGCCCCATGAATGGGAGGTGGATTTCCCCCACCTGATGCTGCGGGCTAAGGCCATCCACTACCGTAAGGGAGAGGCTTCTACCCGGGACGAGCTCCTTACCCAAACGGATACCCTGGGGCGGGCCTTTGCTCATCCGGCTACTGCGTCGCTGGTGAATTGGGCGAATCGTCAGAGGTCCCTCCGGGTTCTCTTGGAGAAGGTGTTGGGCATCCATCGGAAGCGGGAGCTGCCCCACTACACCGCGCACCCCTTTGGCCGCTGGAAGCAGTCGTATACGTCCGAGGCCTTTGAAGTCGTTCCGGGCGATGAAACCCGAGGCCAAGTGGCTGTGTTCGCTACATGCTATATCAATTATCAAAGTCCCGAGCTGGGCACGGATTTAGTAGCGATCCTGGAGCACAATGGCATCCCCGTCCGATTCGTCGACGGTGAGCAGTGCTGTGGCATGCCTCGGTTGGAGCTAGGTGATCTCCAGGGGGTCGAGGCCGCCAAGGAAGTCCTGATGTCCCGCTTTGAGCCGTTGATAGATGCGGGCTGGGATATCCTTGCGCCGGTTCCTTCCTGTTCCCTGATGCTACGTCAGGAGTACGCCCATATTGCCTCGGAGGACGAACGGGTCAAGAAGGTAGCCGAGCGGGTGTTCGATCCTTTCGAGTATCTTATGGCCCGTTACCGAGAAGGGCTGCTGAATACCGGGTTTACCCACCCCTTGGGGAAAGTGGCCTACCATCGGCCGTGCCATCAACATGTCCAGAATATCGGGGCCCAGACCCAGCGCTTGCTGGAGCTAATCCCAAATACCGAGGTGCAGACCTTCCAACGGTGTTCGGGCCACGATGGTACTTGGGGGATCAAGGTGGAGTGGTTTGAGAAATCCTTGGAGATCGGTAAACCCCTCTTCCGACGGGTGGCTGAGTCCGAGGCCGACTATTACGCCAGTGATTGTCCCATTGCCGGAGGCCAGATCAAGCAGGGTTTGCAAACTGAGCAGCAGCCTACCCATCCCCTTACCCTGGTGCGTGTGGCCTATGGACTGGAAGCCAAGATCTAAGCGGGAACCCGAGGGGGGCGCCTAATGGAGCCGATCAGCCAGCAGGAGCTGCTCTCGCTGGAGGATTACGAGGTCCGTCGGGAGGCGATTCGGAAGCGCATCAAGGCCCATAAGCATCGGCGTCGGCTGGACTTGGATGATCACATCTCGGTCTTCTTCGAGGATCGGGATACCATGTGGTACCAGGTCCAGGAGATTGCCAAGGCGGAGCGCCTCTACAAGGCCGAGGAACTCCAAGATGAGCTAGACATCTACAATCCCCTTATCCCCGACGGTGGGAACCTCAAGGCCACCATGATGATCCAGTATGACGATCGGCCCGTTCGGATGGAGAAGCTGGCCGAAATGGTCGGGATTGAGCAGCGGGTCTGGCTCCAAGTGAACGATCATGAGCGGGTCTATGCCATCGCCGACGAAGACCTGGACCGTTCTACAACCGATAAGACCTCCGCAGTCCATTTCTTGCGGTTCGAACTCACGGGCCCCATGATTGAGGACTGGAAGCGGGGGGTCATCGCCCGCATGGGCTGCGACCATGGGAATCGCCCCCTGGAGAGGAAAGTGCCCCCCGAATTGCACGAGGAACTGGCCGGGGACTTCGACTAACCGGCCCCTTTCAGCTGCGAGTTTGGGCCTCCTGAAGGCGGTCTGCACGGACCCGGCCGCGGGTGTCGGTGAGCCGACCCACGCTGGCGAGGACGCCCCCCACTGTGCCCAAGGCAGTAGCTGCGGCGATCAGGAAAAAGATCAGAATCTGGTACTTAACGGCTTCTACCGGGGCCGTGCCGGATAAGATCTGGCCGGTCATCATGCCGGGCAGGCTGACAATCCCAGCCACCGACATGGCATTGAGGACGGGGGTAAGTCCCACCCGGATAGCCTCCCGAGCCAAGTCGCGAATGGCCTCCCAGCGAGTAGCGCCCAGGCTCAAAAGGAATTCGACATGGCCCTGTTCCTGGCGTATGCCGGTCAGGAGGCGATCCATGCCTAATGCAATCCCATTTAGGGTGTTACCCAGGACCATACCTAGTAGGGGGATAGCGTACTGCGGCCGGTACCAGGGATCCGCCGAGACAATCCCGAACAGGGCCACGGCCGTGACAAGGAAGGAAGAGCCCATCATGATGGCCCATCCCACAGGATAGATGCCCGGGTAGCGGAAACGCTGGCGGGCTACGGCCTCTCGGCCAGCCAGTAGGGCCATACCTCCGCCTAAGGCGATTACCGCTAAGGGATGGCGCAGGCCGAAGACCCATTCCAGAATCGCTCCAACGGCTAGGAGCTGGATGACCATCCGGCCTGTCGCGGTAGCAATGGCACGCTCCATGCGCAAGCTCATGGCCAGAGAGATCGCGCCGTTAAGCAGAATCAACGCCGCCGCTATCGCTAAATCAAGGGCGGTAAGCTGGATAGGTCCCTCAATCGGCATGGGGTTTTCCCTTTTTCTAATCCGTCTTTGTCACTCGAAGCCGCTGCGCAAAGCGATCGTTCTGCCGGTCTGGTCCGATCAGTTTCCCTTTTTCTAGCACTAATAGGCCGTCTGCGAGGTGGGCTGTCTGATCGGGATCGTGGCTAACCCAGAGGATGCTAGCTCCGGCTCGGCTTCGTTCTTGGAGAAGGGCTTCCACCATGCCCTTTGAGGTGGGATCCAAAGCGGCGGTGGGCTCGTCTAGGAGCAGAATTGGTGCCCTCCCTGCCAGCAAGAGGGCCAGGGCCACTCGGACGGTCTCCCCCGTGGAGAGCTCGGAAGCGGGACGGTCCAGAAGGGCTTGCGATAGGCCGAGCCTTTCCAGTGCGAGGTCGGGAAAGGCGCTGCCTTGCCACGTCGAGAGGGAGCGGACGCGCCCTATTAGGGTCCGAACCGTTCCAGGGCCCAGGTTGGGATGGGGGGACAGATAGGCTACCTGGCGGCGATAGAGGGAAGGGGGATAGGTCCATTGGGGATGGCCATCTATATGGATCTCGCCATAGGCTGGGGGATCAAGATCCGCCAGGACTCGAAGTAGTCGGCTTTTTCCGCTGCCACTGGGCCCAGCCAGGAAAAGGATCTCCCGGGCGCAGAGGGCCAGATCAAGGGGGCCTAAGGGAGGCTGATGCAGGCCCAAGCCTTGGGCGCTAAGCCGAACGCCTTTGGGAATCGGGAATCTCCCGAAGGGAAGTGGGACCAGCAGGGATTCTCACCTAAGACCCAGGGGATATACTGAGCTAGTATACTTAATAGTATACCGGAAATGCGCCGCCGTTCCTATCCAGGAGAGACCCTATGCTGCTTTTCCAGAGGCTGGCTGAACAGCGGATCCAAGAGGCTATGGAAGAAGGGGCCTTCGATGACCTGTCTGGACAGGGAGAGCCTCTAGAGCTTGAGGACGATTCCTTGGTTCCCGAAGAGCTGCGAACGGCCTATCGGCTTCTTAAAAACTCGGGGCATCTCCCTCCCGAGGTTGCCCCCAACGCGGAAATCCGGGCGATCGAAGACCTCCTAGCCCAAGTTGAAGACACAGAGACTCACCGTCGGGCCAAGGCGCGCTTGGAGGTGTTGGTAGAACGGGTCAATCCGGGCCAGGGGCAGTGGAGTTCCCTAAAGGCCGAGCAGCTCTACAAAGAGAAGCTGCTCCAGAAGCTGGCAAAATGATCGTTGTTTATCCTAGCGGGTCACTGACCCGGAAACCGCATTGGTAGCCTCAAATAAGGGAGGCACCCCCTTGTTCCACGACCGCATTCAAGCAGGGGAGCGTCTTGCCCAGTTGCTGAAGGATCGGGGGGTCGAGCCAGATATCGTCCTGGCCGTGCCTCGGGGCGGGCTTCCCGTGGGGTGGGCGGTTGCCCGAGCCTTTGGGGTTCCGTTAGATATTGTCGTTGCTCGTAAGATGGGAGCGCCGGGCAATCCGGAGCTGGCCTTGGGCGCCGTTGCAAGCGACGGCAGCGTCTGGTGGAACGATTCCCTAATCGCCCAGCTAGGGGTAGAGGAAAGCTATAGGCGCCGGGTTCAGGAAGAGGAGGCCCGAAATGCCCGCGAGAAATTCGATCGCTACCGAGGGCGCCGACCTGAGCCGGATCTGGAGGGTAAGCGGGTCGTGGTTCTCGATGACGGTTTGGCAACCGGCGCTACGATCACAGCCTGCGTTCGGCACCTCTATTCCCGAGGTGCCGGAGAAGTCATCTTGGCTGCCCCAGTGGCCCCCCCTGACACGGTGGAACGGCTAAAGGAAGAGGTGGACCGAGTGCTAGTGGCCGAAACCCCTGGCCATTTTATGGCAGTGGGCCAGTTCTATGAGGCGTTTGCCCAGGTAACCGATGAAGAGGCGATGGCCTATCTCGCCTGGGAAAAAGAGGAATAGTCGATTGGCGAAGGACCGGTGTGGAAGGGATGCGGCTTAGGCCGCAGAGTATACGCGCTCGCTTCGCCAGTCCCCGAAGGAATCGCAGATCAGGCAATCCAGAGCGGAAGCGTGCGTGTGCCTGATCAATTGGCTGAGGACTCGGAAGAGCCAGTTAGCGTAATGAGGATCGTTGCCAAGGTATTCTGCTCCCAGATGGACAGTGTCCCCTTCGATAGCCACTGTCGTATGGCCCTCCACGGAAGCGGCCTTCCCACTGCTTCGATAGGTTTTGCCTAGCTTTCTCTAGAGGGAACAGCCCTCGAAGATTAGTAGGCTTCTATTTTATTAGAGGCTGGGAAAAGCCCCGAGTTTCCTTTTCTATTCGGGCCTTCCGTGGGCTCCTGTCATCCCACCTAATTCACGACGGTAGCCCGATATAGGTATGGCGTGAGGCTTTCC
>CAYVMM010000053.1:0-8638 GCA_964452535.1 uncultured Gammaproteobacteria bacterium
CATGCGCCAGTAATGGCCGAGCTGGCCCTGTAAGCCCTAAGACTCTGGCTCATTGCTGGCCCCTCCGGAGCTTAGCGCGACCCCCGTGGCATGCTGTAGTCAGGGGGGGACTGAGTAGCGACGCCGGCCTCTTCTGCAGCGTGGGCCACCGCCGAAGCCACCCATTGCATGAGCCGGGGATCGAGCGGTTTGGGGATGAAATAGTCAGGTCCAAAGGCGAGTCGATTCACCCCGTAGGCGTGGGCCACCTCGTCGGGAACGGGCTCCTGTGCCAGATTGGCCAAGGCATAGGCGGCCGCGACCTCCATGCCCGGGGTGATTGCCCGCGCCCGGACATCCAGGGCCCCTCGGAAGACAAAGGGGAACCCCAACACATTGTTGACCTGATTGGGGTAGTCGGAGCGACCGGTGGCTATGAGCAGATCCCCGCGCATTGCTTTGGCTGCCTCCGGTCGGATCTCTGGCTCGGGGTTGGCCAAGGCAAACAGGATCGGCCGATCGGCCAGAGAGGCCACATGACGAGGCTCTAGGATCCCCCCTACCGAGACCCCGATGACCACATCCGCGCCGGCCAGCGCATCGTCGAGGGTCCGATCAGCTGTGTCCACGGCGTACTCTGCCCGATAGGGATCCAGGCGATCGGCCAAGTCGGCATGGATAACGCCGGTGCGGTCAACCAGTCGGATCCTTGCTGGATCGGCACCCAGGCGGCGCAGCAGGCGCAGAGTGGTGATGCCCGCTGCGCCGGCACCAATGCAGGCGATGCGAACCTCCCCAATACGCTTAGCCTGCAGCGCCAGGGTATTGATCAATCCAGCAGCAATAATGATGGCAGTGCCATGCTGGTCATCGTGGAAGACTGGGATGGCCATGTGGGCCTTGAGGGCCTCTTCGACCCGGAAGCAGGCTGGTGCGGCCATGTCTTCCAGATTGATTCCCCCGAAGGTTGGTTCTAATCGCGCAACGGTTTCGATAAAGGCGGCTTCGTCTTCCGTTGCCAACTCCAGATCGAAAGCATCGACATCGGCGAAGCGCTTAAACAACAAGGCCTTGCCCTCCATCACCGGCTTGGCGGCAAGGGGGCCAACGTTGCCCAGTCCGAGGACGGCAGTGCCATTGGTTACCACTGCAACCAGATTGCCCCGGTTGGTGTACTCGTAAGCGGTTTCAGGCTTGGCTTCGATGGCCCGTACCGGTTCAGCTACTCCCGGGGTGTAGGCTAGCGCAAGCTCGCGCTGGGTGGTGCAGGGTTTGGTAGGCTCCACCGACAGCTTCCCTGGGCGGGGACAGCGGTGGTAGCGCAGGGCCTCGTTGTTGTTGTAGGAGGGACCTTGGGAGGACATGGGTTATCCTCCTTCCCATGGAGGAAGGGCGGAATCGGTCTCTCTTTCCTTCATACAGGGGATTCGATCTGCAAAGGGTGACGTAGCCGGATCCTTGGCGTCCCCTCGTGCCGATGGATCCAACCCCGGACAATCACTGTCCGTCCGGCCAGGGAGCTCGGGTCCTTCCCGGCTTGCTCGAATAATGGTCGGCGGGCCTTGGGCAGGAAGGCCTGGAAATTGTTTGCGAAGCACAGATAGACGTATTTGCGCTTGACTTGAACCGCTTCGATCCGGCCACGGATCCGTCGAAAGGTATTGCGTAGCCCTTCTGCCTCGGCAGCAGAGTGGGGAGCGTAGTAGGCTCGTCTCCAAATCCCCAGGCCCCTCTTCCGTGCCTTCCGCTCGGCAGCGAAATAGCGCTCGGCGCGTCCGGTGTTGGGCGGATGGATGGTGGCAAAAGCGTGACCGGTGCGCAGGAGACGACGGTTAATATTGGTGCCGTCACGGGTGAAGACATGGGCCAGGAGGCGCTCGTATTTATCCGTAGCCTCGGGAGCCACTTCTAGCCGAACGCTTTTCCCTGCTAATAGGCGGCGCAGGAATAGCTGGGCTTCAGGTCCCCCAGGCTCGGCGGGATCATCGCGATGGGCTACTTCCGGAGCATTAAGGCCTACTAGGCGCACCTCCCTCCCCTCAGCGAGATGAAGGGTATCCCCATCCGGGATCCATTTGATGGCGTGGTAATGGGAAGCGGGGAGGGTATTTCGCAGTTCAAGTCGTTCGGCCCCGGGTGGGGGCCGATCACCGAAGTGCATTTGGCCCGCGTCGTCTGTCCAGCGGTAGATATCGGCTGCACCGGCTAGGGAGACACTGGCTAGCAAAAAAAAGCGCCAAGTGGCGCCCCAGATAGGACCGCCCGACATAGGCGACTCTACTGAGCGGTGTCGGCCTGATGGCCGTACTTGCGACGGAACTTCTCCACTTGCCCAGCGGTATCGACGATCTTTTGCTTGCCGGTGAAGTAGGGATGGCAGGCTGAGCAGACATCCACATGGATGTGCTCTAGCGTGGAGCGAGTCTCAAAGCGGTTGCCACAGGCGCAGGTCACGGTCACAGCGTGATATTCGGGATGAATCCCTGCTTTCATTGGCTATTCCTCAAAGGAGGCCTGATCAGTTAACTGATTCTGCTAAAAAGGATAAAGGATGGTGAGAGGGAGCTCAAGTCAGCGATTCATGCTGGCGAAGAAGTCCTCGTTATCGGTAGTGGCGCGCAATTTCTCTTGAAGGAATTCCATGGCCTCGTCGGAATCCATTGGGTGCAGTAGCTTACGCAGGATCCGGATCTTTTGGAGCTCCTCTTGAGTGAGCAGGAGTTCTTCTCGCCGAGTTCCGGAGCGATTGATATTGATGGCGGGATAAAGCCGCTTTTCCGCCATTTTGCGATCAAGGTGGATCTCCAAGTTCCCCGTGCCTTTGAATTCTTCGAAGATCACCTCGTCCATGCGTGAGCCGGTATCGATGAGAGCGGTAGCGATGATGGTCAGGCTTCCGCCTTCCTCGATATTCCGGGCGGCGCCGAAGAAGCGCTTGGGCTTGTGGAGAGCGTTGGCATCCACCCCGCCGGTTAGGACTTTGCCTGAGGAAGGCACAGTCGTGTTGTAGGCCCGCGCTAGCCGGGTGATGGAGTCAAGCAGGATGACCACGTCGTGTTTGGCTTCGGCTAGGCGCTTGGCCTTCTCGATAACGATCTCAGCTACCTGGGTATGACGCTGGGCCGGCTCGTCGAAGGTGGATGAGATGACCTCACCAGCCACCGATCGCTGCATGTCGGTAACTTCTTCGGGACGTTCGTCGATGAGCAGGACAATAAGGAAGCATTCCGGATTGTTCGCGGCGATGGAATGGGCGATGGACTGCAGCATCATGGTCTTGCCCGCCTTGGGCGGGGAGACCAGTAACCCCCGCTGACCTTTGCCGACTGGAGCGACCAAATCAATGATGCGCCCTGTAAGCTCGTTAGGGTCCCCGTTCTGGAGCTCCATGCGCATCCGCTCATTAGGGAAAAGCGGGGTTAGGTTGTCGAGTAGCACCTTGTTCTTGGTGCTTTCCGGGGCCTCGAAATTGATCTCTTCGACCTTGAGTAAGGCGAAGTAGCGCTCGCTATCCTTGGGGGGGCGGATCTGACCGGCAACGGTGTCTCCTACCCGTAAGTTGAATCGGCGGATCTGGCTGGGCGAAACGTAGATGTCATCGGGACCCGCCTGATAAGACGCGTCGGCCGCTCGAAGGAAGCCAAACCCCTCGGAGAGGATCTCAAGCACGCCGTGCCCATAAATGTTTTCTCCTTGCTTGGCCTGGGCCTTAAGGATGTTGAAGATCAGATCTGGTTTGCGTAAGCGCCCGACCCCCTCGATGCCCAGTTCCTGGACGATCTCGTTGAGCTCGTAGGCGCTTTTGGCCTTAAGGTCATTTAAGTTCATGGATGCTAGTCATTCCTGCCTGGGGTTGGGCTTCAGGGAAATTTGGCGAAGGCTGAATTGGGTACTCGGGTATGAGCGGTAGGGGCCGATTCGGGAAAGGCGACGTTTGCCGGCCAAGCGGCAGATGCCGGTGCCGGAGAGGCCGGATGAGCCAAAGACTCTTGAAGCCGGTGACGAGGGGCTTGGGATTCGCCGGGACTAGGTAGCCGGAGGGGTTACTATAGCACTTCGCCCAGGCCTACGGCCTCCAGACTCTAGCACCAGCACGCCGGGGCGCTTAGGAAGGACCGACCCAAGCCGACGAACGATGCATTGGGGGATGCCCCGATGGTGAAGCTCGACCGGAGTCTTTCTGCTAAAGATGTTCCTTGATGAAGGTTTCTAGCTGTGCCTTGGAAAGGGCCCCGACCTTTGTCGCTTCGACATTGCCCTCCTTAAAAAGCATCAGAGTAGGGATACCGCGGACGCCATACTTGGGTGGGGTGTTGGGATTCTCATCAATATTGAGCTTGGCGACCTTGATCTGTTCGATGTAGTCATCCGAGATCTCGTCCAAGATCGGTTCGGTCATTTTGCAGGGGCCGCACCATTCGGCCCAATAGTCAACTAGCACAGGCTTGTCTGAGTTCAGCACTTCGTGCTCGAAGTTGCTGTCGGTAACCTCCACCGTCGAGCTCATTCGATCCCTCCTGCTGGAATTGAACCGCACCCAAGGGGAGCAACTCGAATTTCCCCATCATTTGTCGCATGTTGTTGAAATCCGTCCGGCCAATGCCCCATTTTTTGAGGCCGAGCGGCTTTCTCAGCCTTCCTCGTTAAACTGATGACACCTTTCGGCTCTTTGGCTGGACCCTTACGCCGTTTGCTTGGGGTTGCCGCTATCCGGGCAATAATCCCTGGGTTAGCTTAATGTAAGCGGGAGGGTGATTGCGGTCAACCCATCGCTTCCCATGGGGGCGCGGTGAGCGCCTGGTCTAGAAGCGCCGTGATCCGTAGGGCTTCCATTCTGCTTCGGTCTCCTCGATCTGATAGTTGGGCTCGCTAGGGGTGACTTCACCTTTTTCGAGCTTGGCCATCTTAGTAGCGAGTCGGACATTATTGATGGAATCCGCGTGGGCCTGGGCCTCTTCCACAGTGATTTCTCCGGCATTATGAAGGTCAATCAAGGCCTGGTCGAAGGTCTGCATACCTTGCTGGCGTGAGGCTTCCATGATCTCCTTGACTCCACTGAGCTTCCCATTAGCAATGGCGTCCGCCATCGTAGGCGTGTTGATCAGGATCTCGACAGCAGCAATGCGGCCTTGAGCGTCTGCCCTAGGGATGAGCCGCTGGGAAATTACGGCCTGCAAATTTAGAGAGAGGTCCATAAGCGTCTGCTTGTGCCGTTCCTCAGAGAAGAAGTTGACAATGCGCTCTAGTGTTTGGTCGGCGCTGTTGGCATGGAGGGTCGATAGGACAAGGTGCCCCGTATCGGCGAAGGCGAGTACCTGTTCCATAACTTCGGCGTTACGGATCTCGCCCACCAGGATCACGTCAGGGGCTTGGCGTAAGGTGTTTTCCAGGGCCGATCCCCAGGAAAGGGTGTCCATGCCGAGCTCGCGCTGATTGACCACCGATTGCTTGTGTTGATGAACGTACTCGATGGGATCTTCTACTGTGATAATGTGATCGGCGTAGGTAGCGTTGCGGTAGTCGATCATGGCCGCTAGGGTTGTAGATTTCCCAGACGCGGCTGCGCCTACCACTAGGATCATGCCCCTTGGACTCTCGATAATCGAGCCCACCTGCGGAGGTAAGCGAAGCGCGTCGAAGGAAGGAATCGCCTCACTGACGCGGCGAATAACGAAGCCGATGCTGCCGCGCTGTCGGAAGACATTGACCCGGAAGCGCCCCAGCCCGGGGTAGGAGAGGGCTAGGTTAAGCTCTAGGGCTTCTTGGAATTGCCCCTTCTGCTTTTCAGTCAGAACGGCATGAACGAGATTCTCTGTGTCTTGCGGCTGGAGGGCCTGATTGCCGATGCGAGTAAGCGTGCCGTCTAGCTTCATGGAAGGTGGAGTACCGGGACTGAGGTAGAGGTCGGAGCCCCCTTTATCCACCATCAATTGTAGCAGCGGTTTGGGATCCATCTTCCCTTCCCCCTTTGATGGTTCCCCTTAGGGGGAGCAAATGGTAGCTCGAGCGCTTGGGCGGCTGTCACCGTTTGCCCTACGATTCGGATTCCGCCTTGAGAGGAGGCAGCGTGAACGGTGGACTAACCGTTTGGATACTGGCTGGAGTAGGGGTTGCCCTGGGCTACGGTTTGGGCTCGCTAACCTCAGCAGTTGTGGTTGCTAAGATTAAGGGATTTCCCGATCCGCGTACTGCCGGTTCCGGTAATCCAGGGGCAACCAATGTCTTGCGGCTAGGCGGGCGGTTGGCCGCAGGGTTAACCTTAGTCGGGGATGTGCTCAAGGGCGCGCTCCCCGTGGCTCTCGCCTTGCCTTTCCTCACGGGTTGGCCCCTCGCCGCCGTGGCTGTAGCCCCTGTACTCGGTCACACATTCCCTGTCTACTCCCGCCTGCGAGGAGGGGGCAAGGGGGTGGCCACTGCATTTGGGGTCTTCTTAGCCTTAACACCGGTGGTTGCCTTGGCCTTAGTGGCTACTTGGGGAATAGTCGCCGCCCTCTTTCGGTTCTCCTCGGTGGCCGCCATAGTAGCGGCTGGGAGCGCGCCACTATGGCTCTACCTCTGGTGCGCTGAGCCGCCGATGCTTGCCCTTGCGGGGATCTTGGCGGTTCTGCTGATTGCCCGCCACCAGGATAACATCCGTCGCCTACTCGCCGGTGAGGAGGAACGGATTGGCAAACGTCCCGGTGCTGCTTGAGGAATAGCGCCTTTTTTAGGCGGTGGCTTGCTCAGGTGGTGCCAGTTGATCCAATGGCCAGCGTGCCAAGGCGGTACGGTCCCAGGCATCGCGCTCCCCGGCCCTTAGCCGTAATCCGCCGGCGTAAGCAATCATGGCCCCGTTATCGGTGCAGAAGTCTAGCCGTGGGTAGTACAGCTTGGTCCCTAACTCCGCTGCCCCCTCCTCGAAGCGTTTCCGCAATCGTGCGTTGGCTCCCACGCCCCCAGCCACCACGAGCCGTTCCAGGCCGGTCTGTTCCAGGGCTCGTGCCGACTTGCCCCACAGGGTCTCGACCACCGCCTCCTGGAAGCTAGCGCACAAGTCCGCGATAAAGGCAGAGGAGGGTGGCTCTTGACCCATTTGTTTCCGGCAGTGAAGCACGGCTGTCTTGAGACCCGAAAAGCTAAAGTCAAGGCTCGGCTTGTCGAGCATCGGCCGGGGGAGGTCAAAGGCGGTGGCATTGCCCGTGGCGGCAGTGCGGGCGACGGCAGGACCGCCGGGATAGGGAAGCCCCAAGAGTTTGGCGGTCTTGTCGAAGGCCTCTCCTGCCGCATCGTCCAGGCTCTGGCCGAGTAAGCGGTAGCGACCGAGGCCGCAGACTTCGGCAAGTAAGGTATGGCCGCCCGAGACGAGTAAGGCAAGGAAGGGGAAATCGGGGGAATGCTTCTCGAGGGCCGGGCTCAGGAGATGGGCCTCTAGATGATGAACGCCCAGGAAGGGGAGGCCTCGGGCGAAGGCGAGGGCCTTGCCCAGTGAGAGCCCAACCAATAGGGCCCCGATGAGTCCAGGGCCGGCGGTAGCGGCAATCCCGTCGAGCTCCTCAAAGTCGCTCCCGGCGTCGGCTAGGACTTGTTCCGTGAGCGGTGCAACGCGGCGAATGTGGTCCCGGGAGGCTAGCTCTGGTACCACCCCCCCGTAGGCCGTATGAATCGCCGATTGAGAGTGAAGACGATGAGCCAATAGCCCCGCTTCGCTATCCCAGAGACCGATCCCCGTTTCGTCGCAAGAGGTTTCGATGCCAAGAACACGCAAGGAGGGCTCCCAAAAGCGAGGCTTCCTTCCATTGTAGCCTCTATTGCCGGTTCGAGGGATACCTTGGCACAACTTGGCCCTGGGAAGTACAATAAAACGTTTGCGGTGATCGCGGGGAATCGAGGCAGAGGAGAGGTCATGCCCACAGTCAAGGTACGGGAGAATGAACCGTTCGAGGCCGCGTTAAAGCGCTTCCGTAAGTCGTGCGAGAAGGCGGGGGTCATCTCGGAAGCCCGACGCCGCGAACGCTACGAGAAACCCACGGAAGCTCGCAAGCGCAAGGCCGCGGCGGCGCGCAAGCGCCTCCTAAAGCGCTTGCGTCGGCAGCAGCGACGCATGGAGCGGTCCAGCGTTGGCTGGCGCAACCGCTAAGCCACAAATCGTTGGAGCGTTTTGATCAAAAAGAGCGCATCGACCAAGACACTAAAGCCGCTATGCGAGCTAAAGATCGAATTCGGTTTGGGACCTTACGCATATGCGCTTAGCCCCCCAGGTTGCCGAACGGCTCCAGGGCATGGGAAAGGTTATGGGTTTGCTGAAGGAGCAACTCCAGGGGTGGGCCGATATGGATAAGCTTGGCCGGCAGGTTGAAGGCCAGCTGTCGCCCTGAGATCTCAGCAATTCCCACGATGCTCGGTATGTCTTTCAGGCCTTCACCCGACAGTGGTTAACGGTGGTGAGGCCCTTTCTCCCCGACCATGAGATACCCCACCCTAGCGAAGCGGTGCCTGCCCAGAGGCAATCCGGGTGCTATGCTCCTGGGGCCGATCTGCCTCCCGATGATCCTTTAGAGGCCGCCAGGGTTCGTGAAGTCCTCGCTAAGCGGACGCGATCCGTCTATGGAGCGGAGCGTGCTACTGCCCTGACACCCTTAGCGGATCGAAGGGCGGTAGCTGAGCGCCTCGCCTTGGCCGA
>CAYVMM010000054.1:0-8575 GCA_964452535.1 uncultured Gammaproteobacteria bacterium
CGATCAGATTCTGGCGATTGGCCCGCAGGCAGTTTCGGGCCAGAGCGAGCCGCTCATCATTGCCTGCGGGCGGGACGGGGCTGTCCAGGGCCGCTAGAAGGGGATCCCCGATCGGGCTGCCGGTCTTCAGGTGGTCTCTGATCTGACTGGTGTAGTCGTCGAGCTGCTCGAGCAGCGTCGGAGCGAGATTGACCACCGCTCGGGCTCCCTCTGCTGCCTCCAGGTGCGCGGCCATATCCGCGTAGTCCTTGATGCCGTGGAGGTAGGTCCAGGGTAGCTGGTAGCGTCTGGAAACGGGATCCAGGTACTGGGGCTGGTGCATGTGCCAGCACAAGACGACCTTAAGGGGGCGTTTAACGGACATGGTGTAAGTGTATTCCAAGCATCTCGGGGGTGACTAGGGTGACCCCACCCGGGGTGACATCGAAGCGCTGGGCATCGGCCTCGGGGTCCTCGCCGATCACCATATTCTCCGGGATCCGGCACCCGCGGTCGATGACTACCCGCTTGATCCGGACCTTCTCTCCTATTGCGACATCGGGGAGGATGACCGAGTCCTCGATGTTGGCCTGGGAGTGGACCCGTACATTGGAGAACAATAGGCTGTGGCGGACCATCCCTCCAGAGATGATGCACCCCCCGGAGACCATGGAGTCCACCGCCATGCCGCGACGGTCGTCATCATCGAAGATGAACTTGGCCGGCGGTAACTGCTCCTGATAGGTCCAGATGGGCCAGTCCCGATCGTAGAGGTTGAGTTCAGGGGTGATACCGATAAGCTCCTGATTGGTCTGCCAGAAGGCATCCACTGTCCCGACATCCCGCCAGTAAGCCTGTTCCCCAGTGCGGGGTTCACGGAAAGGATAGGCCATTACCTGGTAGGAGTCGATCACTGAGGGGATGATGTCCTTGCCGAAATCGTGGCTGGAGGCGCTATCGTCGGCATCTTTAATGAGCTGCTCATATAAGAACTGGGTATTGAAGACGTAGATCCCCATAGAGACAAGAGAGATATCGGTGGCGCCGGGGAGGGGATCGGGCTCGGCTGGTTTCTCGGTGAACTTGACCACCCGGCCCTGCTCGTTCACGGTCATGACCCCGTAGGCCTTAGCCTTCTCACGGGACACCTCGATACAGCCTACGGTCATATCGGCTTCATTCTCCACGTGGTAGGCGATCATTGGGCCGTAGTCCATCTTGTAGATGTGATCACCGGCCAGGATGAGGATGTATTCGGGCTCGTGGCCCCGGATGATGTCCATGTTCTGGTAGACGGCATCTGCAGTCCCTTGGTACCAGGAGGCGGTGATCCGCTGCTGGGCCGGCAAGAGGTCCACGAACTCGTTGAACTCGCCACGCAGGAAGTTCCAGCTCTTCTGGATGTGGCGGATCAGACTATGGGCCTTGTATTGCGTGAGGACCCCAATCCGGCGAATATCGGAGTTCATACAGTTGGACAGAGGGAAGTCGATGATCCGAAACTTGCCCCCGAACGGGACCGCCGGTTTGGCCCGCCACAGGGTCAAGCGTCCGAGGCGGGAACCCCGTCCCCCGGCCAGGATCAGGGCCAGGGTATCCTTGGTCAGGCGGCTGATAAAGCGGGATGGATGCTGCTGGGGTAGCAAGGACTCCTCCCGGCGCGATTCGGTCATCGGGGCAACTCCTCTCCAACCTGGGATAATTGGGCCTGGTTGTTGGGATCGATGTTACAATTTATTTGAATCTTTTGGGAGAAGGGAAAAGATACCAACCATCTTGCCAACCCGACAGACCCTGTTACACCACTGAAAACTGGAGGCCCCTAGCTATCCGAATCTCCCCCTTATCCACTGAGCAGAAAGAGCTGATCGAGGCCCGTCATGCCGACCCCTTTGCGGTCCTTGGTCGCCACCAAGAAGGCCCCGTGGAGATCGTGCGGGCCCACATCCCCCATGCTGTAGAGGTTGCCCTCGCTGATACTGGAGAGGCACTCGAGCGAATCGCTGGGACAGACCTATTCGAAGGCCGGGTCGATACAAACAAACTCCCCATCCATTATCGCTTGCGCTGGAAGGAAGGGGAGGGCCAAGTCCGCGAAGCGATCGATCCCTATACCTTCGAGCCTCAGCTGGCCGATTTCGACCTCCATCTATTTAGCGAGGGTCGGCATTGGCACGCTTACCGCTTCCTCGGTGCCCATCAGTGGGAGGTGGATGGGATCCCTGGGGTCCGATTCGCTGTCTGGGCTCCCAACGCGGCTCGGGTGAGCGTGGTTGGCGACTTCAACCACTGGGACGGCCGCTGCCACCCCATGCGTTCACGGGGTGGCAGTGGGGTCTGGGAGCTGTTCCTGCCGGAGCTGGAGGCGGGTGAGCTGTACAAATTTGAGCTGCGTAATGGGCACACCGGTCAACTCTCGGTGAAGTCGGATCCCTATGGCCGGAAGTTCGAGCAGCGCCCCCGTACCGCCACCATCGTGGAAGGGGAATCGAGCCACCTCTGGGGTGATGGTGAGTGGCTGGCCAACCGGGCGGTGTCCGATTGGCTCCATCAGCCCATGGCAGTCTATGAGGTCCACCTAGGTTCCTGGCAGTGGGATAATCAAGGAGATTCCCTGGGCTACCGGGAGCTAGCCGATCGCCTGGTGGCCTACCTGAACCGTATGGGCTACACCCACATCGAGTTGCTCCCTGTCACCGAGCACCCCTTGGACGCCTCTTGGGGGTACCAGACCATTGGCTATTATGCCCCCACGACCCGTTTCGGTGACCCGGACGATTTCCGTTATTTCGTGGACCAGTGCCACCAGCACGGGATTGGGATCCTCCTGGACTGGGTACCAGGGCACTTCCCCAAAGATCCGCATGGGCTCGTCCGCTTCGATGGCACAGCCCTCTACGAGCACGAGGATCCCCGCCGCGGCGAGCAGCCCGATTGGGGCACCTTGATCTTCAACTACGCCCGCCCGGAGGTGCGCAATTTCCTGTTCTCCTCCGCCCTGTACTGGCTCGAGGAGTTCCACATCGACGGCCTGCGCGTGGATGCAGTGGCCTCGATGCTCTACCTGGATTACTCGCGGGAAGGGGGGGACTGGGTCCCCAATATCTATGGGGGACGGGAGCACCTGGAGGCCATCGACTTCCTGCGCGATCTCAACCGGGTAGTCCACGAGCGCAACCCGGGCGCCATGATGGTCGCCGAGGAGTCAACCTCCTGGCCACAGGTCACTCGGCCCACCTATGTCGGCGGGCTGGGCTTCTCCATGAAGTGGAATATGGGGTGGATGCACGACACCCTGGAATTCCTGGCCCTCGATCCCATCTTCCGCCACTACCACCACGACCACCTGACCTTTGGCCTCATCTACGCCTTCACTGAGAATTTCGTGCTGCCCCTCAGCCACGACGAGGTAGTCCACGGTAAGGGCTCCCTCCTCGCCAAGATGCCCGGGGACGACTGGCAACGCTTTGCCAACTTGCGGCTGCTCTACACCTATATGTACGCCTATCCTGGTAAGAAGCTTCTCTTCATGGGCAATGAACTCGCCCACTGGCGGGAATGGAGCGAAGAACGCGCCTTGGACTGGGAGCTGCTCCAGTACCCTCCTCACAGTGGGATACAGGCCCTGGTAGCGGATCTCAACCGTCTCCACCGGGAGGAGCCGGCCCTCTACCGGCTGGATTTTGAATCCGCAGGCTTCGACTGGCTCGACTGCCACGATGCCGAGCAGTCTACCCTTTCCTTTTTGCGCTATGATGACAAAGGCCGGTTTGTGGTCGGCGTCTTCAACTTCACTCCGGTGCCTCGGGAAGGCTTCCGCCTTGGCGTCCCTCGCCGAGGGCACTATACGGAGCTCATCAACTCCGATGCCGGGCTATATGGCGGCTCCAATCTGGGGAATCTGGGAGGGGTCCTCGCCGTGGAGCGGGAGTGGATGGGTCGACCGTACTCTATAGAGCTTGTCCTGCCACCCTTGGCCGGGCTTATATTTCGTCCCACGGCCTTCGAATAGGTCTGAGTCCCCGGGTCGGGTCCATCGAGGGCCTCTAAAGAAGACCACACCCGGGCCCTCGGTTATCCCCTTTCCCCGAGAGGCCATGCTGAAGATCCTATTTGTCAGTAGCGAGGTTCAGCCCCTTATCAAGACCGGGGGACTGGCCGATGTCTCGGCCAGCCTCTCCCGCGCCCTGGCGGAGTTGGGCCACGATGTTCGCATCCTGATGCCTGGCTATTTCGAGGCCTTGCGCTCGGCGGGCTCCCCTCGGCCAATCACTGCCTGGACCGATCCGCTAGGGGGTACTGCAATCACCCTGCGTATGGTCCACTTATCCGATAGCAATGTCCCCATCTGGCTACTGGATGCCCCAGGCTTCAACGATCGCCCAGGCAACCCGTATCTGGGGGCCGATGGTGAGCCCTACCCGGATAACGCTGTCCGATTCGATCTCTTTGCGCGGGCGACAGCGGCGATCGCAGGGAATAAGGTGGGGCTCGCCTGGCAACCCGATGTGATCCACTGCAATGACTGGCAAACCGGCCTGGTCCCGGTACGCATGCTGATGCACCGGATTCCGGGGGCCATCCTCTACACGATCCATAACCTGGGCTACCAGGGGCTCTTCCCCTCAGCCACCCTTTCCAATCTCAAGCTCCCCGGATGGCTTTGGCACCTGGATGCCCTGGAGTTCTACGGCTTGCTCTCCTTTATGAAGGGGGGTGTGGTCTTCTCCGACCGTCTGACCACTGTCAGCCCCACCTACGCTCGGGAGATCTGTACCCCGGAACACGGTGGCGGTCTCGAGGGGCTTTTCAATACCCGAATTGCGGATCTGGCTGGGATCCTCAACGGGATCGATACACGGGCCTGGGATCCCGAGGTTGATCCCCATCTCGCCGTTCCGTATTCCATTTGGGATCTGGGGGGCAAGGCCGCGAACAAGGCCAGGTTGCAGGCCGAGCTCGGGTTGGAGGTAGACCCTGACAAGCCTTTGGTAGGTTTCATTGCTCGTTTAGCGGAGCAGAAGGGGGTGGATCTGCTCCTCGGCGCGGCCCCGGCCCTCCTTGCCAACTATGGGATCCAGCTCGCCATCCTGGGTAACGGCCAACGCTCCTACGAGCTCGCCCTCCACCGTTTGCAAGAGCTCCATCCTGGACAAGTGGCAGTCCACATTGGTTTTGATGAAGGGCTCGCCCACCGTATCGAGGCCGGTGCGGACATATTCCTGATGCCCTCACGCTTTGAGCCGTGTGGTCTCAATCAACTCTACAGTATGCGGTACGGGACAGTACCGGTGGTCCGTGCAGTGGGTGGTCTAGTGGACTCGGTGATCAACGCCACCTTGGAGACCGTGGAGATGGGCCAAGCGACCGGGGTTACCTTTACTGAGGACACGAGTGCGGCCCTGGTTGAATCCGTGAGGCGGGCTCTGGATCTCTACGCCGATCGGACGAGTTGGCGAAGGATCCAGACCGCGGGGATGCAACAGGACCTTAGCTGGAAGCGCAGCGCTACTGAATACGTCTCTCAGTACGAGCGCGCGCTGGCTCAAAGGCGCCTAACCTAGACCGGCTAGATCCTATATATACGCCCGGTTACCCTCGAGGAGGGAGTTGAGACCTATGGTCCCTGTATCACGAAGCCGCGAAGGTCAACTCCAGTTGTCCATCCATCGCTCGAACCCACAGCGACAGGAGCCTATCTGATAATGCCTGGAACCCGATTCTGCCTAGAGGTTTACCCGCAGCTGCCCGAGGCCTTGGAGCGTCTCCGGGAGCTAGCCAATGACCTAATGTACTCCTGGGACCGGCGTATTCGGGGGCTCTTCTACCAACTCGATCCGGAACTGTGGGAGTCCTGCGGCCACAATCCCAAGGTCTTCCTACGCCGTGTCTCCCAGGCCCGCCTGGAGCAGGCCACCCGCGAACCGATCTTCATGGAGGAGTATCATCGGGTCCTATCTGGCTTTGATAGCTATCACAGCGAGGTGGCTCACTCCGAGGTCCATGAATATCTCCAGACCGATCGAGACCTGGTGGCCTACTTCTGTGCCGAATTCGGTTTCCACGAGAGTATGCCGCTCTACTCAGGTGGCCTAGGTGTACTCGCTGGGGATCATCTCAAGGCAGCCAGCGATCTGCGTCTGCCGTTGGTAGCGGTGGGCCTCCTCTACCGCCAAGGCTATTTTACCCAGACCATTGATTCCCGAGGCCAGCAGATAGCTCACTATACCCCCACCGATTTCGATGATCTCCCTATCCAGCCAGTACGCAACGCGGAGGGCCACGAGTTCCACATCGAGGTGGAGCTCCCTAGCCGAGTGGTGCAGGTCCGGATCTGGCGAGCCCGACTTGGCCACGTCGAGGTCTATCTGCTGGATACCGAGCTGCCGGAAAATGAAGAGGCCGATCGAGCGATTACCTACCAGCTCTACGGCGGCGACGCCAATGTTCGGATCCAGCAAGAGATCATCCTCGGCATGGGGGGTGTACGCGCCTTACGTATGCTGGGGGTGGAGCCGACTGTCTGGCACGTGAATGAAGGCCACGCCGCCTTCCAGGCGTTGGAGCGCTGCCGTGAGCTGGTGGACGAGGGGCTGGACTTTGAGGTGGCCCTGGAACAGGTTGCCAGTGGGACAGTATTCACCACCCATACCCCGGTCTCTGCTGGTCACGACATCTTTGATCCCGAACTCGTGACGACCTATTTCGGTCGCTTGACCGAGGAGGAGTTGGGGATCGGTATGGACCGTCTCTTGGCCCTCGGCAGGGACAATGCAGGCGAAGATGGCGGCTTCAACATGACTGCCCTTGCCCTGCGCAGTTCCCGCTACCACAACGGGGTCAGCGAGATCCACGGTAGGGTAACCTCGGAGATGGAGGGCTACATCTGGCCCCAGGTCCCTGCCTCGGAGAATCCGATCGGCTATGTCACCAACGGTGTCCATGTGCCCACCTTCCTCGCCCGGGAGTGGGTTGGCTTCTTCGATTTCCAGTTCGGCGGTCAGTGGCGTAGTAAGCTCCTCGATAAGGGATTCTGGGAGGGTATCGACCAGATCGTGGATCACAACTTCTGGAGCCTTCGCCAGACCTTGAAGTCTCAGCTCTTCGAGGGTGCTCGGGACAAGCTAGAACGCCAGCTGCATCGGCAGGGAGTGACTCGGGCCCAGATCGAACGGCTTACTCGCTACCTTGACCCAGAGCATACCGAGACCTTGACCATCGGTTTCGCCCGACGCTTTGCTGCCTATAAGCGGGCCACCCTGCTGTTGACCGATTCTGAGCGTCTAGAGCGACTGGTCAATGACCCGAAACGTCCGATCCTCCTCCTCTTTGCTGGCAAGGCCCACCCCCATGACAAGCCGGGGCAGCACCTGATCCAGGTAATCCACGAGTTCTCGCGGCGACCGGAATTTGAGGGCAAGATCATCCTCTTGGAGGGCTACGATATTGGCCTTGCCCGTAAGCTGGTCACTGGGGTCGACGTTTGGCTCAATACCCCGGAATATCCCAAGGAGGCCAGCGGCACCTCCGGTCAGAAGGCCGGTATTAATGGGGGCCTCAACCTCTCTGTGCTCGACGGCTGGTGGGGGGAGGGCTACAACGGGGATAACGGTTGGGCCATTATCCCGCATGATCCCGAGATGGGGGCGGACTATCGCAATCGAGAAGAGGCCAATGAGCTCTATGAGCTCCTCGAGGAGCAGGTAGTTCCCCTTTACTACAACCAAGATGGCCGGGGCTACTCGAAGGGCTGGGTACAACGATCGAAAGACTCCATCAAGTCCCTGATCCCGTGGTTCAATGCCCAGCGGATGGTCATGGACTATATTCGGGGCTACTACGGCCCTGCTAGCCGGCACCACCAGCGGATGGCGCGATCTGGGGGCGAGGCCGCCGCTGCCCTGGCCCAATGGAAGCAGCGCGTCGCTCGGGCCTGGCCGGAGGTGCGGATGGAGCGGGTAGACTCGCAGATTACCCGGATCGGAAGTGATCAAGCCCTCCCCATCACGGTCGCGGTCCATCTTGGGGAGCTCTCCTCGAAGGATGTACGAGTCGAGTGCCTGGTGGGATTAGAGAACGAATACGGCGAATTCGAGGTGCAGGAGCACTATGGCCTCACGGCGCAGAAGAAGAGGCGGCAGGACGATGCCACCCTATTCCATCTCGACCTGGAACCGAGCCTCCCTGGGCTGCAGTACTACCAGATCCGAATGGTGCCCTACCATCCGGATTTGGCCCATCCACACGAGACTGGCTGGATGCTCTGGCTCTAATAGGGGGATACAACATCACCGAGGCGGATCGGTGTAGTTACAGTCCGATACCGGGGGATTCCCCCCACTAGCGATGTGGAGGCTCGTATGTTGGCCGGAGTAGCGTGTAGGCGCTGGAGCCGGTTCGGTTTGGGTAATGGTGGGGCACTACTCCTGGCACTTGTCCTTGGCCTGGCCGGCTGTGCGACCTACCAGCAGAAGGTCCAACCGATTCCACTGCCTGCCGAGTCACCGCAGGCAGTCCACTTCGACGGGGTCAGTCTGGTCGCGCGGGCCTATGTCGAGCGTGCTGCGGCACAAGCCGCCTTCGGCTATGATCCCCG
>CAYVMM010000055.1:0-8410 GCA_964452535.1 uncultured Gammaproteobacteria bacterium
GGGCGGCCTCCCAGACCTCCCGGTTAGGCTCCCCGCTCAGATTGATAGGCAAGCCCAGGACCAACCCGTGCTCCCCCGACTGCGGCTGCCTTGCCTAGTTGACCAGAAGATCATCGGGCCAACGATAACAGGGGAGGGTGCCATGACTGACCCGGCTGAGCCTTTCCCAGTGCGAGGGATGTGCGTTCAACTCAGTATCCCCTCGGGGGAAGCCGCCTCGTGCACGGCGAACGGTTTCTTCCAGGACCGTTGTCTCGCCTTCCCAAGGGCAAGGGCTCGGCTCATAGACGGGCCGGTTGCGCTAGGGGAGCTCGGTGATGGCTACTAGCTCGTTAAACAAGGTCTTGAGCTCCTGCTGATCGGTGGCCTGCTCAGCTCGCTCCAGAACCTCGGGGGCGAGGTGGGGGGCAAATTCCCGGATAAAATCCCGGGTAAAGCCACGCAACGGCTCCTGACGGTGGAATGCAATGCTAGTGATGCTGGGGTCGAAGAGATGGTCAGCGGGAAGGGCTAAGAGTTCGTCATCCTCGACGGATCCCACGGCCATATTGGCCACAATCCCCACCCCTAGGCCGGCGCGGACATAGGTCTTAATCACTTCCGCATCGGTAGCGGCCAGGACGACTTCCGGCTCTAGGCCTCGTTCCGAGAAGGCCGCATTGACTCGCGATTGCCCCGTTAGACCAAAGACATACGTAATCAGAGGGAACTCCGCTAGGCGCCCGAGCGTAACGGGGGTCTCTTCGGCGAGGGGATGACCCGGGGGAATGATTAGGCACCGGTTCCAGAGATAGCAGGGGAGGAGGACCAGACCTTCGAAGAGATGGAGGGACTCGGTGGCGATGGCCAAATCAGCCTCTCGGCGAACCACCATGCCCGCAATCTGCTGCGGGGTTCCTTGATAGAGTCGGAGCCGGACCTCGGGATGGCGCTGTCGGAAGTGGTGGATGGGAGCGGGCAGGGCATACCGAGCCTGGGTGTGGGTAGTGGCCAAGGTCAGCGTGCCCTGTCCTGGATCACGGTGATCGGAAGCGACGCGGGTTAGATTATCGATCTCCCGCAGGGCGCGCTCGGCATATTCCAATACCGCTTCGCCGGCGGGGGTCAGATGGGTCAGTTGGCGACCATCCCGGACAAAGAGGGTAATCCCAAGCTCCTCCTCGAGGAGGCGGAGTTGCTTGCTTACACCCGGTTGGGAGGTATAAAGCCGCTCTGCAGCTGCGGTTACATTGAGCCCGGTACGGACGACCTCCCGGAAGAACTGTAATTGGCGGAGATTCATGAATCCGCGCCTAGATGCCTAGAACCAAAAGTTTGGTAGCTATGAATATAAACCATTTCTCAGGGGCTCTCATTCGCTCTACACTGCTAACCCCATTGGGGGATCGAAAAGAGCGCCCCGCTCACAGGAAGGAGCTAACCATGGCACTCAGACTCGGAGATACGGCACCCGATTTTACCCAGGATTCCACCATTGGTCCCTTGCATTTCTACGAATGGGCTGGGGATAGCTGGGTCGTCCTATTCTCCCATCCCGCTGATTATACGCCGGTATGCACCACCGAGCTGGGGCGGACGGCCAACCTGAAGGAGGAGTTTGCCAAGCGTGACGTCAAAGTGATTGGACTCAGTGTGGATCCGGTTGACTCACACAAGGGGTGGATCGAAGACATTAACGAGACTCAAAACGCGGAGGTCAACTTCCCCATAATTGCCGATCATGACCGAAAAGTCGCCGACCTCTACGATATGATCCATCCCAATGCCGACAATACCGTTACCGTGCGCTCGGTCTTCGTGATTGACCCCAACAAGAAGATCCGGCTCACTCTCACCTATCCTGCAAGCACTGGGCGCGATTTTGACGAGATCCTCCGGGTTATCGATTCCCTACAGCTTACCGATGACTATAAGGTAGCTACTCCTGTGGACTGGGAGCCTGGCGATGAGGTAGTGATACTTCCTTCCATCCAGGATCCCGAGGAGCTCCAACAGCGCTTCCCGCAAGGTTATCGGGAGCTGCGTCCCTACCTTCGGATGACCAAGGTTCCGCAGGAATAACCAGGCCGGGGAATCCTGGGTCCCCCTCCGGGATGACGGGGGTTCTCCCCAGAACCCCGCGAGGGGGGAGCAATGGGTTTGACCCGAGGAGCGCGAGATGATCAAAACGGAAGCCGAAGTGCTGGAGCAAAAAACGGCTCGGGCCAGCGAATGGCTGATTCGGATCGGAGAGGATTACCGCCCTGCCGCCCTGGCCACTAGCCTAGGCGCGGAGGACATGGTGCTAACCGATCTCATCCAGCGCTACGCGCCTTCCATCGAAATCTTTACCTTGGATACGGGGCGATTGAACGAGGAGACCTATCGTCTCTTGCAGACTTTGATTCGGGATCGGGGGATCCCAATCCAGGTTTATTTTCCCGACTTCCAAGAGGTGGAGGAGTTTGTCCAAAACCATGGCCCAAATGCCATCTATGAAAGCATCGAATGGCGTAAGCAGTGTTGCCTCATTCGCAAGGTGGCGCCCTTGCGCCGGGCTCTGACCAATAAGCGAGCCTGGATCACTGGCATGCGGCGAGCCCAGTCCGTTACGCGTCAGGCAATCGAGCCCCAGGAATGGGACGAGGAAAACGGGCTCTACAAGTTCAATCCCCTCTACGATTGGCGCCAGGAAGAAGTCTGGGCCTATATCCGCGCGCGTGAGCTTCCTTACAATCGGCTCCATGAGCGAGGCTACGCCAGCATTGGCTGCGAGCCCTGTACTCGGCCTATCGCTGTCGGTGAAGATGAGCGCGCTGGCCGCTGGTGGTGGGAGGACTCCGAAAACAAGGAGTGCGGCCTTCACGAGCGGTCCTCCTAGTTAGCTCATCCTATCCGATGAGTTCGCAAAGCCCGCCTAGGGCACATGGGTACAGAGGGATAAGGTTTAATGGAATCCACCCCGGTCACAGAAACCACAAGCCCCCTGACCCGGGAGCAGGCCGATCAGCTAAATCGGCTCACCGAGAGCCTAGCCCCGGATCAGGCCACCTGGATTAGCGGCTATCTGGCCGGTCTGGTAGCCGCCGGAGGCGGTGTGCCCCAGGCTGCTGAGGCGCCCGGGGTTGCTGCAGCCACCGAGCCTGTCATCCTAACCGTCCTTGTCGGCTCTCAAACCGGTAATGCGCTGGCCGTGGCGGAGCGTGCCGCGGAAAAGGCGCGAGAGGTCGGCTTCCAAGTGGCGGTCCAGGACATGGGCGACTACAAGAATAAGCGCCTGCGGGAAGAATCCCATCTGCTGGTGATTACCAGTACGCACGGTGACGGCGACCCTCCGGATAATGCAGCGGATCTCCACGAGTACCTCCATAGCCGCAAGGCTCCTAAGCTGGAAGGCACCCACTACGCGGTCCTTTCGCTAGGGGACCGCAGCTACGATTACTTCTGTCAGACCGGTAAGGACTTCGATAAGCGTTTGGAGGAGCTCGGTGCTAGCCGAATTGCACAGCGGATGGACTGCGATGTGGATTACGAGGAGCCCGCGGAGGAATGGATCCAGCAGGTCCTGACGGCTTTGGCTGAGCAGACCGAAGGCGCGCAACCTGCCTCCCCTGGAGGGGGTAGTGGTAACGTGGTCTCGTTGCGCTCGAGCCGAGAAGGTAAGGCGGAAGCGAGCGCCTACTCGCGCAAGAATCCTTTCCCGGCGACGGTTCTGGAGAACCAAGTGATTACGGGTCGGGGCTCTAATAAGGAGACCCGCCATGTGGAGGTTTCTCTGGAAGGCTCGGGGCTGACTTATGAGCCGGGAGATTCCCTCGGGATCTATCCGGTCAATCGCCAGGAGGCCGTCGCTGAGTTGATCGAAGCTTTGGGCTTGGAACGGGAGGCGCCAGTCGCTATCCCGGGGGGAGGCGAGGCTTCCCTGGAGGAGGCTCTGCGTCGGCACTACGAGATCCGATTGCTCTCGCCGCCGGTGGTCGAGGCTTATGCAGAGCTCGCCGACTCGAACGCGCTTCGAAACCTGGCGAGGGAGGGCAATCGAAAGGCCCTGCGGGAGTACATCGCTGACCGGGAGGTGATCGATCTCGTGGCGGACTATCCCGTGTCTCGGGTTTCCGCTGCGGACTTCGTGGCTGCCCTACGTCCGCTGCAAGCACGGCTCTACTCCGTGGCTTCCAGCCCCACAGCCAACCCTGAGGAGGTCCATCTGACTATTGGGGTTCTGCGCTACGAGAGCCAAGGCCGAACCCGCTACGGTGTCACCTCCAACTGGATTGCTGAAACGGTAGAAGAGGGCGACGTCCTACCCGCTTATGTGCAGCGCAATCCCAACTTCCGTCTTCCGGAGGATCCCTCGGCGCCTATCATTATGGTGGGCCCAGGAACGGGGATTGCCCCCTTCCGGGCTTTCTTGGAGGAGCGTGAGGAGCAGGAGGCGGAAGGTTCCAACTGGCTGTTCTTCGGCGAACAGCACTTTCGAACGGATTTCCTGTATCAGGTGGATTGGCAACGCTGGTGGAAGGAGGGTTTGCTTACACGAGTCGATTTGGCCTTTTCCCGGGACCAGGAGGAGAAAGTCTACGTGCAGCATCGGCTCTTGGAGCGGAGTCGAGCGATCTATGAATGGCTGGAGGACGGGGCTTATTTCTATGTCTGTGGGGACGCGGAGCGGATGGCCCCGGCGGTCCACGAAGCCCTGGATACCATCCTGCAGCGAGAGGGTGGCCTGTCTGCGGAGGGGGCCGCGAGCTACATCAAGGAATTGCAACGAGAGAAACGTTACCAAAGGGATGTCTACTAATCATGGCGGATCGGGAGCGTACCGTCAGCGCGCCGCTTGAGAATCTCCATGAGAATGAGCGCATCAAGGCCGGAAGCGATTACCTCCGGGGACAGCTCAGGGAGAGCCTGGTCGAGCCCATTACTGGGGGACTGCTAGGCCAGGATCATCAGCTGACCAAATTCCACGGGATCTATCTTCAGGATGACCGGGATCTGCGCGATGAGCGTCGCCGACAGAAGCTGGAACCGGCCCATCAGTTCATGGTTCGCCTACGGCTCCCGGGCGGGGTGCTGGGCCCCGAGCAGTGGCTCACCTTGGACGAGCTCGCCCACCGCTACGGCAACAGCACTTTGCGTCTGACGACCCGGCAGACCTTCCAATTCCACGGGGTGCTCAAGCGCGACCTTAAAGCCACGCTTCAGGGGATCAATGGCGCCCTGCTGGATACCATCGCAGCGTGCGGCGACGATAACCGCAACGTTATCTGCAATAACAATCCCGAGCAATCCGGGATTCATAGCGAGATCTATGATTGGGCCAAGCGGATCAGCGCTCACCTGCGGCCCCGCACTCGCGCTTACCACGAGATATGGCTAGACGAGGAGCGCGTTACCGGCGGTCCTGAGGAGGAGGAGCCTATCTATGGACGGACCTACCTCCCGCGAAAGTTCAAGATCGCCATCGCGGTGCCACCGAGCAACGACGTTGATGTGTATAGTAATGATTTAGGCTTCATCGCTATCCCCAACGACGAAGGGCAGCTGCTCGGCTTCAATGTGGCGGTCGGCGGTGGCATGGGCATGACGGCCGGTGAGCCCCAGACTTACCCTCGGCTGGCCGATGTCATGGGCTTTTGCCCGGTCGAGCAGGTGGTAGATGTGGCTGAAAAGGTGCTTACCGTGCAGCGGGACTGGGGGGATCGGGTGGATCGCAAGCACGCCCGGCTCAAGTACACCATCGATGATCATGGGATCGATGCCTTCCGGGCCGAGGTGGAGAACCGGTTAGGTTACTCCCTGGAAGAGGCCCGGCCGTACGAGTTCACCGACAACGGCGATCGCTTCGGTTGGCTCCAGGGCGTGGATGGGCTGTGGTACTACACTCAGTTCGTGGAGAACGGACGGGTCCAGGACGCTGATGGCCATTTTTTGATGTCGGGGTTGCGGGAAATCGCTTGTAGCCACGATGGCGATATTCGGATCACCGCCAATCAGAACCTGATCCTAGGCCGGGTCTCGGAAGCGAACCGGCCCCGAATCCAGGAGCTCTTGGATAAGCACGGGCTTAGCCGGATTCAGGAGGCTGGGCCTACACGACGAGCCTCTATGGCCTGCGTGGCTTTCCCTACCTGTCCTTTGGCCATGGCCGAGAGCGAGCGCTATTTCCCCGATCTCCTGAGTAAGATCGAGGGGCTGATGGCCGCTGCCGGTCTCCCTGAGGGGGCCATCATCGTGCGTATGAGCGGTTGCCCCAACGGCTGTTCCCGTCCCTATCTGGGCGAAATTGGCTTCGTCGGTCGGGCCGTCGGGCGTTACGATCTCTATCTGGGAGCGGGCTATGCCGGCGAGCGACTTAACAAGCTCTACCGCGCTAACATTACCGAAGCGTGCATATTGGAGGAGCTCGACTCGATCATCCGCCACTATGCGAGCGAGCGTCAGGGCGGTGAGCCCTTTGGTGACTTCGTCATCCGGCAGGGCTACGTTGCCGAAGTTCTGGAAGGTCGTCACTTTCACGACTAATCCGGGTCTTGCCCTCCGATGACCAGCCTTCAGGGAGAGAGCTGGTGCCTGAGTTCCGCCAGGTCGATGCCCGCGGCTTGAACTGCCCCGAGCCTCTGGAAGCCTTGATCGGAACCATGCGTGAGATAGCGCCCGGGGAAGTAGTAGAGCTCTTGAGCACCGACCCCAGTACCGAGATGGATGTCCGCACCTGGCTGGAGAAGAGCGGGCACAGCCTGGAGGGAGTCTCCGAGCGGGATGGGGCGACGGTCTTCTGGGTCCGCAAGCGCAGCCGAAGGGGGCGCTAGCTGAGGGAGTGACTGAAGCCTCCTACAGGTACCATCCCTTCTCGGGTTTCCCGCTACGGCGCTAGGATAGGTCCGCAAGGCGAAGGCAGTGGCTTCCAGTGAACCGGGCAATGCGGGGATCAGCGGCCGGGGAAAGCCGCTGCTGCGTCCATCGGATGGCTGATCAGGGTGATGAGTTGGGATGAGGGTCCAGCCCGACGATCGCCTCTAGCAGCAATGGCTTCTCCGGGCTGCTGAGCCCGGTGGACCCCCGGGCCATGACAGTAGGCTGGCGCTGAGTTGGATATCGTCAGCCTGGGGATCAGTGGGTGCCCGGTCTCCCATGCCAAAGAGAGGCTCAACTTCGTCCACGCCAAGGGGGCAAAGGTGATCGGGAGAAGCGATGACTGAAGATCTAACTCAAGGCATTGATCGGGCAGCGGCTTACACCGAGGCCTTGAACCTGCTCCACGAATGCCAAACCGCTCATGGCTTTGTGGCCAGCCCCCTTAGCAAGGTCAACTATCATCGAATCTGGACGCGCGATGGTGGGGTCATGACGCTAGCTGCCCTCATGAGCGGAGAAGAAGAGCTATTGCGGGGCGTGCGACAGACTTTGATGACTTTGGGTGACAATCAAGGCCCTCATGGTGAGATTCCAAGCAATGTCGATCCCCAAACCGGGCGGGTTAGCTACGGGGGGACTGCCGGTCGGGTGGACGCCGATCTCTGGTTCTTGATTGCGTCTGGCCAGTATTGGAAGGCCACCGGCGACGAAGCTTTCCTGGACTGGGCCCTGCCTGTTATGGAGTGGGTCCAATTCCTCCTAGGGGCCTGGGAGTTTAACAATCGAGGGCTCCTCTACATTCCCATGACGGGCGACTGGGCAGACGAATACCTCCATCATGGTTACGTCCTCTACGACCAGTTGCTGTATCTACAGGCTCAGCGGGAGATGGCGGCGATCCACGACCACATGCACGGAGGGCAAGACCATATCCTCCGTGAGCGGATTGCCCGGCTTCGGCACGTCATTCGGGCCAATTACTGGCTTCCAGCCGAGATCACAGAGATTCCCGACGATGTCTATCACGAAATCATCTACAAAAAGGCCCTGATCGCTGCTTCCCGCTGCGGTGCACGCTTCTGGTTGCCCTTTTTCACGCCGGGCGGCTATGGATACCGATTTGACAGCTTGGCCAATATCCTGGCGTCCCTCCTGGGTGTGGCCGATGCCCATCAGCAGCACCAAGTGGCGAATTACATCGATGAGGTCGTGCGAGAGGAGGCCCTGCCTCTTTTGCCCGCTTTTCATCCCGTGATCGCCCCTGGGGACGAGGAATGGGAGGAGCTACGGATGAGCTTCTCCTATCAATTCAAGAATGCGCCCTTTGAGTACCATAATGGAGGAATCTGGCCCATGGTTAATGGTTTCTATGTGGCCGAGCTTGCGGGCCGGGGTTGGGAGGAAGGGGCAGAAGCCGTCCTGGACGGAATCCATTGGGCCAACACCCAGCCAGGCGAAAGAGATCAACCCGCTTTCCCGGAGTTCATCCATGGGCGCCATCACACACCCGGTGGCCAGGATCGGCTGGGGTGGAGTGCGGCGGGCGCAGTAATCGGGCAGCGAGCCCTAGCCG
>CAYVMM010000056.1:0-8273 GCA_964452535.1 uncultured Gammaproteobacteria bacterium
GTCGTGCGGTGCAGCGGGCGGGGGTTACGGATTGCCGGTTCCACGGCATCCGGGCCAAGTTGCTAATCGACTACGAGGCGAGAGGGGAGGACGCCCAAGCATTGGCCGGCCATCGGAGCCCTGAGCAAACGCGCGAGTACATCCGCCGGATGCGCGTACAGGAACTCGATCCAAATCGGCCCGGGTGGCGAGGAGGAAGGGGAGGGTCCTAATTAAGTGACCACAGTTCAAGCATTAGCCAGAACTGAGTTGCGTGGCGCGCGCATTAGCCGCTCCAAGGCTAAGTCGATAACTCGATTATCGAACAACTGCAGTTTACGCTCGCCGGCATCATGACCACCCGGCCAATGTTTCATACCTGCCCGAATTCCTTCAACAGTCGCCGGACAATCCTCTACACGCAGTAACCAATCCACAGTCGCTAAAAGCTCTAGGCCGTAGGGGGACTGGAAGCCCTCGATGAGGTTCTCGGTCCATTTCAGGGGAGAAGCATAAGGCTTGCCCTCCCCCGAGGCCAGAAACGTCATTACTTGGCTGCGCTTGTCCCAATTGAACTCGATCAGATCCAGGGGGTCCGCATCGGCGAGCCGCTTCTCGCAGTGCAGGTAGCTCCCATCGAGACCATCCAGGAGGTGAGTGAGTCGATGGGCGTAGGGACCGTAGCGGTTCGCAGTAAACCGCAGATCCAATGGATCCGGGTTGGCGAGTCCGAGATCGTGTAGGCTGTTCTCCAGGAACCAAGCGAGCTTTTGCACTTCTAGGATGGAACAGTCGAGGCCCTGTATGGAATAACGGCGCACGGCCTCTGCAATCAGAGCCCGCGCCGGGGTCAGCTTCTCCACTCCGCGCCGCTTCTGCGTGTTCTGGTACTCTCGTGTGGGCTCATAGACCCACACTTCCACCCCTTCCAGCTCGCTTAAGGCAGCCTCGATGCGGGGGCTAACATCATCCCAGCGCAGCCCTCCATTACCTCATCCCAGCGGCGGCAGCGCCACGGAAAGGATCCCCTTCTCCCGGATCACGCGGACCAAGTCGACCAAGCCGGCCTCGATCCACTCCACCCGATTACGGCTGCGCCAGTGCCGCTTGGTTGGAAAATTGATGATCCAGCGCGGACTGAGGAAGCTCTCCCGCTCAGTTACAAATACCCGGCCGAGCTCAAGCTCCCCATTTTTGCAGGCCTCGACGTAGGCATGGAAATTATCGGGGAAGGTTTCCTTAAACATCAGGGCCACCCCCTTCCCCATCACGCCCACCGTGTTCACGGTGTTGACCAAGGCCTCAACGTCCGCTTCCAGGAGGTTACCGCGCGTGTAATGGATCATCAGAAGTACCACCCTCGTCGTGTATGCACTTCGATTGCAAGTCCATGCGTGTCACGGTGCTGACGCAATTCATCGGCTATATTCTCCGAAGAGCATATTATACCGAGCAGTGCCGCTGTAGGCAGATGGCAATGGATCAACGCCTCCGCCTGATAGCGCTCTAGCTTTTCCGGCCATTCCGGATCCCGTTGGAAATCCCGGGCACGTAACAACTCCCACGGAATAAAGTCCGGAAGATCGTCTAGATCCGAGGAAAATCATGCCATCGCCGAGGCCGCGGCATGCCGGTCTGTGAAAACGAAGGTCCCTCCGTGCTCGAGAACCTTGTGTAGAGAACTCACCAGGATCACGACCTCCTCGTTACTGCGCTGTGTCACTCCCCGACAGCCGGTCTTGATGTTGTAGAGCATCGGGGGGTGTGGCGTGAAGTAGAAGGGGACATAATCACTTAAAGGACCGCCTGGCGGAATCGGCACAGTCTTCTCTTGTCTGTGCACGATGATTTCTCGGTCACCAATCGGAACAAATTGCGGATCCTGCAAACCATTCGCGCAGTGGAGGCCATTCTCCAAAATCCACGGAATGTTTGAACGATGAGTTATCCGGAAAATCAGTGCCTTGTCCGGTTGGAGGGCAGTCGCCATGTACTAGCCGTGTATCCTCTTGCCCAGCAAGAGTTATGCTCGAATCTGGTGTATGACCGCGATTGAACTAGGCGGCGCATCCAGCTGGAATAGAAAGCAAGCAAACCCACCCATCCCAGCCATTTGGCGGATACGCCGATGGTCCAAGGTACCGACAATAAGAGGCTTTTCCCAGGCCCTAACTGTCACCCTAGAAGTCGCCAGGGCCCCGTTTTGTCCGGAGCACCGCTTTGGTCCCGTTCAATGGGCCTCCGGAAGTCCGCAGAGGGCATTCCAAGGGCCTCCATGGTTACCTACTGGCCCAGAAAGGCCTCCCTGACCTCTTGGCACCCTCCGGTTACTGGATAGCAAGGGGGGTTAGCTGGCCACTCGTGCATAATCCCGGATTACATGAGTGGGGGCGATAGGAGCGAGATCATTTACGAGACGGTACACTGGTTAAGGGAGAGGGGGCGGAAGGGGTTGTAGAAAGATGTAGGCTAATTGTAGACAAGGGGCCACGCTTACTTGCGTAAGCCCCTGTTTTTATTGGCGCGCCCGGGAGGATTCGAACCCCCGACCTACTGATTCGTAGTCAGTTGCTCTATCCGGCTGAGCTACGGGCGCTTCCCTTTTGTTCGGAATTCTCTACTCCGATAGGGACAAAAGTATAGCGCACGTTCGTAGGCTGGAACAAATAGGGGTGCTCCCAGAAGATCCAGGTGGCTGCGACAGGTGCTTTCCCTCGGAAGAGTTGAACGAAGGCCGCTGGGTTGTCTTCACCTCGGGCTCGGGGAACCGGTTTGGGGGCCCCTTGGTCCGGGTCTTGAACCGAAGCCGAGGAAGAGGGGGCTGGCTGGTCCTTGGGAGGCTTCGGTTGGATGGGCTGGCCTCCCTTCGGGGGACGGGGGAGAACGAAATCCTGCGTGAAGCGCGCCACGCGGAGCCGATAGGCTCCCCCTGGCAAGGGAACCGTCACATCGAGGGGAAAGGCCATAGTGACCCACCGGCCCGTAACCTTATCGATGACCCGGATCGCTATCGATTTGGCTGGCGAGGCGGACTTTTCCCGCTGGGTGCTCAAGGGGTGTTTGGCACCTCCTGCGGCGGGTACCGCAGGTGCCCACAATAGGAAGGCGAAGACGAAAAGGAGCAGGCTTGGCGGAGAGGGAGGGATTCGAACCCTCGATGCGGGATCAACCGCATACTCCCTTAGCAGGGGAGCGCCTTCAGCCACTCGGCCACCTCTCCATGGATCGAGTTGAATAACTCTAAAGCACCCTCCAAAGGCTGTCAAAATGGCCCTTTTCCAGAAGGTGCTAGGGAGTTGCAGAGGGCAAGAGAAGGGGCATGCCCCCTTGGATACTCTTTTCCCCTGTCGCCACGCGGGAAGCGGCCTTGCCCTCACCCGAGTCTTCGGGACGTGCTTCGGCCATTTTGCTCAGATTAGCTAAACGCTGTAGTAGAGGGCGAACTCTACTGGATGAGTGGTCATACGAACCTGGTTCACCTCCTGCTGGCGCAGCTCGAGGTAGCCGTCGATGGCGTCATCGGTGAAGACGTCGCCCTTGGTTAAGAATTCGCGATCCTTGTCCAGGGTCTCTAGGGCTTCTTCGAAGCTGGTTGCCACATGGGGGACCTCTTTTAGCTCCTCCGGGGGCAGATCGTAGAGGTTCTTGTCCAAGGCCTCGCCGGGGCTGATCTTGTTCTCAATGCCGTCGATTCCGGCCATGAGCAGGGCCGCGAAGGCCAGATAGGGGTTGGCCGTCGGATCCGGGAAACGGACCTCGATGCGCCGCGCTTTGGGTGAGGCCACAGCTGGGATGCGGATGCTTGCAGAACGGTTGCGGTTGGAATAGGCCAGCAGCACCGGGGCCTCGAAGCCGGGGATCAGGCGTTTATAGCTGTTGGTCGAGGCATTGGTAAAGGCATTGATGGCCTTGGCATGGCGGATGATGCCGCCAATGTAATACAGCGCCTCCTGGGAAAGGCCGCTATAATCCTCCCCGGCAAAGAGGTTCGTGCTCTCTTTCCAAAGGGATTGGTGGATATGCATGCCGGAGCCGTTGTCGCCCACTAGGGGTTTGGGCATGAAGGTGGCCGTCTTGCCGTAGGCGTGGGCAAGATTGTGGACTACATATTTGAATTTCTGGAGCTGGTCGGCCTGCAGGACACAGCTCGCGAACCGAAAGTCCACCTCGTTTTGGTTGGCGGTGGCCACTTCATGATGGTGGGTCTCGGGGACGATCCCGATCTCCTCTAGGGTCATGGCCATCGCCGAACGGATATCCTGGCTGGAGTCCACTGGGGGAACCGGGAAGTAGCCCCCCTTAACGGCGGGGCGGTGGCCCCAATTGCCGCCCTCGAAATCGGCGCCCGAATTCCAGATTCCCTCCGTGGAATCGATTTGGTAGCCGCACTTCTCCATCTTGACGTCCCACTTGACGGAGTCGAACAAGAAGAACTCGGGCTCGGGGCCGAAAAAGGCGGTATCACCGATCCCGCTTGCTTGGAGGTAGGCCTGGGCACGACGGGCAACCGAGCGAGGATCCCGATTGTAGCCCTCCATGGTGTCAGGTTCGGCTACATCGCAGGTTAGGACGATGGTTGGCTGTTCGTAGAAGGGATCGATGAAGGCCGTCTCCGGGTCCGGTACCAGCAGCATGTCGGACTCGTGGATTTCCTTCCAGCCGTCGATGGAGGAGCCGTCGAAGCCCACGCCCTCCTCAAAGGTATCCTGCTCGAGGCCCTTGGCAGGGAAGCTGACGTGTTGCCATTTGCCCCGGGGATCGGTGAAGCGGAGATCGACGAAGCGGATGTCGTGATCTTTAAGCATCTGGAAGACATTATCGGTGGGTTGGGCCATAGAAGCCTCCTGAAAAGGCCAATGCGTCGTTGCACTCTTATTTTGGGATGCTTGAGGAGGACGCAGGGCCCACCAGTGCCTGAATGAGGGGAGAGAGGATGAGCTCCATCGCGAAGCGCATCTTGGGACCGGGTACAACCAGTGTCGTGGGCCGGGACATAAAGGATCCGGGGATCATGGACATGAGCCAGGGCCAATCCTGGTCACGGTAGGCGTTGAAATGGATCACGACCATGGACTCGTCGGGGGTGGGGATGTCCCGGGCGATGAAGGGGTTCGAGGTATCTACCAGGGGCACACGCTGGAAGTTGATGTGTGTGCGGGAGAACTGAGGTGTAATGTAGTGCACGTAGTCGGGCATCCGCCGCAGGATCGTATGCGTGATCTGCTCGGGGTTGTAGCCTCGCTCCTCGCTATCGCGGCTGATCTTCTGGATCCATTCTAGGTTTACCGCTGGCACTACGCCCACAAGGAGATCCACCCACTGGGCCACATCCACCCCTTGCTCGGGATCGGCCACTCCCCCATGGAGGCCCTCATAGAAGAGCAGGTCGGATTCGGGCAAGGCCTCCCAGGGCGTGAACTGCCCAGGCCCTTTGTTGGTGCCTAGGCGGGCATTATGCTCCTGGGCTTCTTCCTCGTTATGGATGTAGAAGCGACGCTGGCCAGTGCCTGTTTCGCCATACGTCTGGAATAGCGCCTCGAGCTTGTCGAAATGATTGGCCTCGGGGCCGAAATGGCTGAAGTTTTCGCCGTGCTCTTCGGCCTCGGCCATCTTCTGCTTCATCTCTTGGCGCTCATAGGCATGGAAGCTGTCGCCTTCGATGATAGCGGGGACGAGACGCTCGCGGTGAAAGATGTCGTTAAAGGCGTTCTTGACGGTGGTGGTGCCGGCGCCAGAGGAGCCCGTCACGGCTACGATCGGATGCTGCTTGGACATTCCCTTCTCCCCGGACTTGTCAGGCTTGTCATGAAATGAAAGGCATTGGACACGGGTTGGAGCGTCGGTCTTCCGAGGCTGGGGGCCCGACTCTTGCCCGATTGAGCACGGCAATCACCGAATCTGCAAAGATTGCTAATGGTAACAGCCGGTTGCCCTAGTGGATAGAAGGGAAGGGCTAGTCGCCTAGAATAATCCCAGTCTTGCGGGCGCTGTCCACCAAGGGATGGTCGAGAGGCACAGGACGGAAGCCTCCAACCACCTGCTCTAACGGAATCGTCTCGATGCGGTCCTGTTGGAGGGTGATGAGGCAGTCTGACGCGCCTCGGGCTAGGGCATCCACGGCAGCTGTCCCGCATTGGATGGCTAGTAGGCGATCCAGGGGAACCGGCGCACCGCCGCGTTGGATATGCCCGAGTCGGGTGACACGGGATTCCAAACCGGCCCCTTTCTGCAGCTGTTCGGCTACCACATCTCCAATCCCGCCCAGTTGCGGCTGGTAAACGCCACTGCCTGGCTCCTGAATCGCCTGCGTTCCCCCCGCCGGTTGCGCGCCTTCTCCTACGGCGATGAGGCTGAAGGGGGAGCTATCATGGGCCAAGCGTGCGATCTTCTGACAAAGGAGGTCCATATCAAAGGGGATTTCTGGCAGTAGAATGCTGTTAGCGGCGCCGGCCAGCCCGGCCCGTAGCGCAATCCAGCCCGCATAGCGTCCCATTGTCTCGACAACAATGACGCGGTGGTGGCTTTCGGCAGTCGTGTGCAGTCGATCCAAGGCCTCCGAGGCGGTGGTTACTGCCGTCATATGGCCGATACAAATTTCGGTTCCCTGAATATCGTTATCGATGGTCTTGGGCAGGCCAACAACAGTCAGGCCCTTTTGGGCGAGTTCATGGGCGATGGTCAGATTACCGTCACCACCGAGGACTGCTAGGGCGTCAAGACCGAGCTCTGTGACCCGTTCAAGGGCTTGGTCGGAGCGATCTTCATAGCGATCTTCGCCCACCGGGTATTGAAAGGGATTGGCTCGGTTAGTGGTATGAAGGACAGTGCCACCTCGGCTAATTAGATCCCGGGTGTTGGCGGGAGTCAACTCAAAGGTCTCTAGAGCCTCAACAAGGCCTTTGAAGCCTTGCGGAATCCCGACTACAGGGGGCCAGCCGTAGGTTTGCATTGCGTTCCCCACCAGGGCCCGGATGGCGGGGTTAAGGCCGGGGGCGTCCCCCCCAGCGGTTAGGATACCTAGACGCATGGGTGTGCTCCCGCTAGTCAGAGGTTGGGTAAATCGGGGGGTTGAGGGTTGTTCAGCGTTAGGGTCGGTAGGCCTCCGAGGAGGCGATTTAAGCGAAGGTAGGAGATTCGCGTTACTCGCCCGCTTGAACCGATCCGAGTACCCAGGATAGGAAATGGTAACCGCAATTGTGCCAAAATGTTAGACCATCCGCCGCAAGGAGAGCTTGCCCATATCCTGGCCTCGCGAGACAATCTGGCCCGGTTGTTGGACTGGGCAGAAGGATGGACGGGGCTCAGCACGGGTCCCCGTGATTTTTGAGGAAGGCCTGACAAAATAAGGGGCCGATCGTTTAAAGTGACTCGCCCCTTTGTAAGGCCTGGAGAAGGCCTTCCTCAAGGCCTCAAGGCCCTGTCGAAGAGGAGCCAAAGGCGCCACTTGCGATTGGCACGGCATTAACGAACCGCTTGCGTTCGTGGTCTCGACCCCACGAAGCACGCCCGCGGCTGCTTGCGGGCGGAAGGGGATCCGTCCGGTCCACGCATCCGAACGGGGCTTGTGGTATTGCTTCGTCTCGGGGGTCGGGAGTGCGGGTAGGCCAACCCCCTCGTCCTCTCACTGGATGGGGCGCTGGACCGGACCTTTTAAGGTCTCGGGTTTAGCCGATCCGCTTCGTAAAACGCACTGAAGCTTTCAGGTTATCAGGAAAGGATGAGGCATGAGGATCGCGCTCATCAAGGAACGGCGTCCTGGCGAGCGGCGGGTGGCCGCGACGCCCTATACGGTGAAGAAGTTCGTTGGCTTGGGGCTCGATGTGGCCGTTGAAAGCGGCGCCGGTGAAGGGGTAGCCCTGTCGGATGCGGCCTACATGGAGGCCGGGGCCGAGGTGGTCCCTGATGCGGCCTCTGCCCTCTCTGGCGCCACAGTGGTGCTCAAGGTCCAGCGCCCCTTGGGGCCCGGTGAGGGGGAGCTTGACGAGCAGGGTCTCCTTGAGGAAGGAGCCACCCTGGTGGGATTGCTGGCGCCCCATGAGGCGCCGGAGCAGGTCCAGGCCTATGCTGAGCATGGAGTTACGGCCTTTGCGCTCGAACGGGTTCCCCGGATCACTCGAGCTCAGGCTATGGATGCCCTGTCGAGTCAGGCCAATCTGGCGGGTTATCGGGTGGTTCTGGAGGCGGCGTATGAGTTCGGGCGTGCCTTCCCCATGATGATGACGGCGGCGGGGACTGTGGCCCCTGCTCGGGTCCTTGTGCTCGGGGCGGGGGTGGCCGGACTGCAGGCCATCGCC
>CAYVMM010000057.1:0-8101 GCA_964452535.1 uncultured Gammaproteobacteria bacterium
ACACCCGCTTAGCCCCGGGGCGCGTGGACTCCCCCCCCACATCCACCAGATCCGCTCCGGCTTCTTTCATCTCCCGAGCTCGAGCCAGAGCAGCGGCGACGCTGGGATATTGTCCCCCATCGGAGAAGCTGTCGGGGGTCAGATTAAGGATGCCCATGATGAGGGGCCGACCCCGGCCATGGAGGCAATCGAGGAAAAGGGTTCGGGCCATGATCCATTCCTTACTTGGGTGCCGCGTAGTAAGGGGCTATTGATCAGTCCTCTTGGAGTCCGGGACTTCCGGCGATGGGGGAGGGATAGCGACGCCCGATCCAGAACGACGAAACGATGAAAGTCACCACTGTGGCCACCTGCACGAGGTAGACAGTCCGCTCCCCGATCACACCGCCCTCTAGGGCAACGACCACAATGAATAGCGAGAACTCGCTCATCTGCCCTAGCCGGACCCCTACCTCGCTGGCCAGTGCCCGATTCTCCCCGGCGCGGTCCAGCAGCTCGCGAAAGATCTCAGGCTTAAGGGCCAATACCCCACCAGCCAGGACTAGACCAGGCACCAGGACTCGGTCCAAGGCCTCGAGCTCGAGCCCAGCCCCAAGGGCGAAAAAATAGAGGATCAGGAAGAAATCGCGGAGGGGGCGGAGGTGCTCCGCAATGAAACGGGCAACGGGGCTATTGGCCACGGCCACTCCGGCAACGAAGGCCCCGATCTCGTGGGAGAGCCCAAGCTGGGCTCCCACCTCGGCTATCCCGAGACACCAAGCGATGGCGGTGAGGAAAAGGTATTCCTGCACCCAGTCGAACTGTTGCCAAAGGGGCCGGAGCATCCAACGCTCCAGGGCAAAGGCTGCGGCTATTAAGCCGGGTAGACTGGCGCCTAGCTGGACGAGGTCCTCCCATCCCGACTTCTCAATGGCCACGCCCTGAATCCCAATCAGGCCCCCAATCGCCAACAGATCCTGCAAGAGAAGGATCCCAATCACGAGTCCTCCAATGTGGCGATGATGGAGGGCGGTGGCAGGCAAGAGCTTGAGGCCAATGATGGTGCTGGAGAACATGGTGGCCATGCCCACCACCAAACTGTCCATCCACGGGAAGCCGAATCCCCAGGCAACAGCGAAACCGTAGCTCCCAAAAAGGACCGCGCTGAGCAGTGTGGTCAGCGCCACCCGGGAGAAAAGCTGCCGGAGCCGCTGAGGATGGAGATTCATCCCCAAAAGGAAGAGCAGAAAGACGATCCCAATGGTAGCCGTGCGCTGAATCAGGTCGGGATTGGCGACCCATCCCAGTAGCGAAGGTCCCAGGAGGATCCCCAATAGGATATAGCCCACCAGCAAGGACTGACGAGCAAAGAGGGCGCCGGTTGCAGCCAGGGCAGCCCCTGCAAAGATCAGGAAGAGGGCAAACAGAATGGGATCGTGCACAAGACGCTACCGGATCATCCGGCGGCAGGCAGAGCCCCTAAGGGGCTGGATGAGATCGGTTCCGATTGCGATAGGGACTCCTCGTAGAATGGCTTACAGCTCCTTCCGCAGCTCCACGATGCCAGGGTCCTCATTGCTGGTGCGTATGACAAAATTCAGGCGCTCGGCCAGATGACGCATTTCGGTATTGTTGGACAGAGCCTCGCCCACCATTACGCGCAATCCCCGGGCCTTGGCCGCAGCCATCAGCTCCCGTAAAAGCCGGGTACCGATCCCCAGTCCGCGCCAGTCATCGGCCACCACGATGGCGAACTCGCAGCTCTCACCATCGGGATTAATGCTGTAGCGGGCCACGCCCAGCTCCTGCTCTTCGCCGTTGTGCTCGGTGACGGCAATGAAGGCCATCTCCCGGTCGTAGTCAATCTGGGTGAATCGCACCAGCATCTCATGGGTGAGCTCGTGCAAGGTGCGCATGAATCGAAAGTATTTGGACTCCTCGGAGAGGTTGCGCACGAAATCCTGCTCGATCTCGGCGTCCTCCGGGCGAATCGGACGGATGGCGATCTCGGTGCCATCGGCCAGCTGGAAACGATCCCCCAGATGGGAGGGATAGGGATGGATGGCCATGTGCTCGTAGGGCTCAAGCGATGGCGTTGGCGATTCCACCCCGATTCGGGCATCCACGGCCCAGGTGCCATCCGGATCGGCCATCAGGGGGTTGATGTCAAGCTCGGTGATGTGGGGCAGCTCACAGACCAGCTCGGAGATCCGCAGCAGCACCCGCTCCACCGCCGTCCCATCCACTGCCGCCAAGTTCCGATAAGCCCCCATTAATCGGCTGATGCGGGTCTCCTCGATCAAGCGCCGAGCCAGGAACTCGTTCAGGGGCGGTAATGCAACTGCCCGATCGCGCAGGATCTCCACCGCCGTGCCCCCAGCACCGAAGCTGACCACTGGCCCGAATACCGGATCCCGCGACATCCCGACCAAGAGCTCCCGACCCTGGCTATGAGTGTACATGCGCTCCAAGAGGACACCGTTCAAGCGGGCTTCGGGACGCTGCTTGCGGACACTAGCCAACAGCTCATTGTAGGCGTGGCGAACAGCCTGGGCCCCTTCGATGTTCAGCCGCACCCCACCCACATCGGATTTATGGGGAATATCAGGCGAGTTGATCTTCATGGCCACCGGAAAGCCCAGGGATTCCGCCATGATCAGGGCCTGATTGGGAGTATCCACCTCCACAGCGGACATCACCGGCACCCCAAAGGCGGTGAGCACGGCCTTGGACTCCATCTCGGACAGCATCTTGCGATGCTCGGCCAATGCCCCCTCGATGATGAGCCGGGCGCCCTCCAGATCCGGCTCGTGGCGGTAGGAGCGGGGCCCTGGCACCTGCATCAGCAGCTTCTGATTGCGGCGATGCGCAAGCCGCTCATGAATCGACGCGCGTTGTGGACCCCCTCCACATACAGCAAGATGCTGAAGGTTTCAGGGTCCAAGGCCAGGAAATCGAGCAAATCGCCGAAGTCCACATCAGCGGCATCGCCTAGAGAAACCATGGCCGAGAAGCCCACATGGTGAGGCCGAGCCCAATCCAGAATGGCTGTGCATAGGGCCCCCGATTGCGATACTAGGGCCAAGTTGCCGGTGTCGGCGGAGCTGTTGGAGAAGGTCGCGTTGATGCCTGCGCTCGGCCGCATGAGCCCGAGACAGTTGGGGCCGAGCAGCCGCACTCCGTAATAGTGTGCGTATTCCAGTAGCTCGCGCTGTAAGCGCCGTCCCTGCGAACCGGTCTCACCAAAGCCAGCGGTCATCACGATCGCCACCGAGACGCCCTTCTCCCCAGCCGATCGGAGGATTTCGGGCACTGTCGCCGCCGGGGTGGCGATCACGACCATATCTACGGGGTGCCCAAGGGCCTCCAGGTCTGGGTAACAGGGCTCGCCGAAGACACTGTCGTGCTTCGGATTGATCGGGTACAGAGGCCCTCCAAACCCGGCCTGGCGCAAATTCTGGAAGACTTTGCCGGCGACCGAGCCAGGCTTTTCGCTGGCTCCGAAAACCGCGATGGCTTCAGGGGAAAAAAGGGAATCGAGGTAGTGCTTGCCCATGGTCCGCATTCCAAGGGGATTGGATCCAACATAGTAGGTTCCGAAAGCACACGGAAGGAAGCGAGCTAAAGGGCGTTTAGGTGGGCAGCCGATTCCTTTTGGGCCCTTTTCGATGCCCCCCCTGCCAAGTAGGCTCCCCCAAACCCAAACGCGCGCTGGAAAGGAACGGTTATGGCCAACGGATCTCGGATCGTGAGCTTTGCTACCCTAATTGGTAAAGGCATGATCGCCGCAATCAAGTTTGTTGCGGGGGCCTTGACCGGATCCAGCGCCATGCTCGCTGAGGGCATCCATTCGGCAGCGGATACCGGTAACCAGGGGCTCATGCTATTGGGACGGGCCCGCGCTGAGCGCCCACCAGATGCGCGTTTTCCCTTCGGTCGTGGCAAAGAAATCTACTTCTGGGCCTTTGTCGTGGCCTTTGCCCTCTTCGCTGTTGGCGCCGGGATCAGCCTTTACGAGGGAATCTTCCACCTGATTCATCCGAGCCCGCTAAAGGCGCCCCAACTGAACTACGCGATTCTAGGTGTGGCCCTTATCGGCGAATCCGTCGCTTGGTGGTATGCCTGGCGCACCTTCCGTTTAGCCAAGGGGGCCCTGGGGGCCCTGCAATCGGTGCGGGAAACCAAAGATCCCTCCCCTTTCCTCGTTCTATTTGAGAACAGTGCTGCCCTTCTGGGCCTCTTGGCTGCTCTAGCCGGCATCGGCCTGGCCCAAGCAACGGGCAACCCGGTCTACGATGCCGTGGCTACCCTGGTCATCGGTCTTATCCTGGCAGGCGTGGCACTATGGCTGGCAACAGAGGCCAAGGGCCTGCTCCTGGGCGAGGCTGCCCACCCTGGGGTCCGTGCCATGCTTCGTAAGCTGGCTCGGGATATCCCCGGGATAAACAGCATCAATGAACTGGTCACTTTCCACATGGGACCGAGCACTCTAATTGTCACTTTGTCTCTGGACATGCAGGACGACCTCAGCGATCAGCAGGCAAAGGAGGCCATGGACCAGCTCAACCGATCCGTGCGAGCCCATTTCCCTGAAGTGAAGCGAATATTCGTTGAGGTAGAATCTTGGTCAAACCTTCAGTCCCGTTGATGAGCCCTCCTTTGGCCTTTCTGGCGGTCTACCCAGACCGAGACGCCGGACGGTTATCGGCAAATAACCAATAATTATTTTACATTGGAATAAGCCCCCACCTAGGCTCTTTTGATCACTCCTGTTATCCACCTCCCAGCAAAGAGCCTAAGATGGAGCTACTGCTTCTCGGTATTGGTCTGGCAACTGCCCTGTTCACCGGGATCAATAATGGAGGCTCCTCCATCGGTGTGTCTTTCGGTCCAGCAGTTGGCAGCGGATCCCTCTCCTATCTCACCGCTGGTGTGCTTATGACCTTCTCCGTCGCCCTCGGTGGCTACTTAGCCGGTCCCTACGTCGTCGAAACCATGGGATATGACCTCATCGAGCGGGAGCGCATGACCCTGGGCACTGGAACAGCGATCTTGCTGTTTACTGGAATCGGTATCTTGTTCGGCAATATCCGCGGGGTTTCGGTCAGTACCAGCGAGACGGCAGTGGGGGCCATCGCCGGCCTCGGAGCGGCAGTCGAGGCCTTGAACTGGGAGACCTTGGCGGTCATTATCTCGTGGTGGCTGGTTTCCCCATTAATCGGGTTGCTGGTCTCGGCCTTTGTGGGGCGGTACTGGTACCGAGCCATTAAGGGGCGACTCCAACTCCAGGCCACGGCCCCCAAGCGCTTGCTGGCCAAGGGCCTCATTGTGCTCGTTGCCTGCTATATGGGGTTCTCGGCTGGGGCCTCCAATGTGGCCAATGCGGTAGCACCCTTGGTGGGATCCGGCCATCTGGGAATGACTCCCGGGGTCCTATTGGCGGCTCTGGCCATGGGCATCGGTGGGTTCGTCTTCGGTTCCCGGACCATGCGGACAGTAGGTCAGGAGATCACCGACCTCTCCCTGGAGGGGGCCCTGCTGACTATGGCCTTAGCGTCCACCATCATCACCTTGCTGAGCTATGCGGGGATCCCGGTAAGTCTGGCCGTTACCGCGACTACGTGCGTTATCGGACTGGGCTGGGGCCGAGCAAGCCGCAACGGCGATGATCCCGAGCAAAACGCCCGATTCAGCCGAAACGCCACGGCCAAGATCATCCTGACCTGGACTGGTTCCCCCATCATCGCCTTTGTCCCAGCGTACCTAGTCTTCCGGGGGGCAGCCGAAGCCGGGCTACTCTAGTCCCAGGAAAGGGCTTTTGATCGAGGTTGCAAGGTTCAGGGGGAAGACGGCCTTTTCCCCTCGAGGCCAAGACCCCCTCGTCAAAGCCCAAGCGCGGAGATTCACGGATGGCTATCGGAGTAATCGGCACTGGATTGATGGGAGAGCCCCTGGCACGGCGGCTGCTGGAGCAGGGTCACCAGGTAACCGCTTGGAACCGGAGTTCCAGCAAGACGGAAGATCTAGCCGCCGAAGGGGCCTCCATTGCCCAGGACCCTGCCGAGGTCATCCAAGCCAGCGATTGGATCATCTCCATGGTTGCCAACGCCGATGCCCTCGAAGAGGCGTTGCTCAATCCCCGCTCCCAAGCCGCTCTGATGGGACGCAAGATCATCAATATGGCGACCATCGGGCCCTCTGAAGTCCGGGACCTGCAGGCGAAACTAGCCCAAGCGGGCGGAGAGCTTATGGAGTGCCCCGTGCTGGGCTCCATACCCGAGGCCCGGACGGGGACCCTGCTTCTCCTATTTGGGGGCACGGAGAAACAGCTCGCAGAAGCCCGCCCCTTCCTGGAGGCCTTCGGCTCCGCTCCTCGCCATGTCGGGGAGCTCGGCCAAGCGGCCGCCCTCAAGCTGGCATTGAATCAGCTTATCGCCGGACTAACCATGAGCTTTGCCCTTAGCCTAGGGCTTGTCCAGCGCGAAGGCTTAGATACCGAGCTGTTTATGGCCATCCTGCGCGACAGTGCCCTCTACGCCCCCACCTTCGATAAGAAACGGGATCGGATGCAACAACGGCATTATGATAATCCCAACTTCCCCCTCACCCATCTGCTCAAGGATGTCGACCTCATCGAAGACACGGCTCGCCAAAATGGGCTGGACACTCGCCTCACGCAGAGCTTGATCCGAATCCTGGAGGAAGCCGAGGATCAAGGCCTCGGCTCCCAAGATTACTCGGTGTTGTACGAGATCATTCACCCATCGCGGTCCTGACCATCCCTCGGGAAGTAAGACAAGGCCCCTCCACGATGAACCGGATCTTGCATATTGCTGCTTCCCCGCGCGGAACGGATTCCTATTCCCAAACCCTAGCGAGCGTGGCCTTGGAAACCCTGACCGAGCTCCAGCCTCATTGCCAGGTAACACACCTGGCCCTTTCAGAGCACACTCTCCCGCAGCTGGACCGAACCTTCATCGAGGCCAAGGCTTGCTGGATGGCCAATCGCGCCATGGACGAACGCCAAGCCGCGGTTTGGGAGACCATCGAGGCACTAGTGGCGGACTTCCAAGCGGCCGACGCTTGGTTATTCTCGGTTCCCATGTGGGGCCTCGGCCTACCCTACCCCTTGAAGCACTACCTGGACGCCCTCATCCAGCCAGGTCTGACCTTCCACTACGACCCCTACGGCGGCCACCTAGGGCTTCTAACAGACCGTCCCGCCGGCTTGATCCTGACCCGGGGCGACCGGTATCGAGCAAGCCCTAATAAAGCTGCCCTGGATTTCCAGGGCCCTCACCTGGAGGCCCTGCTGCAGTTTATCGGGATCGAGACCCTACGAACAGTCATCATGGAGCCCACCGAGGGCTGGCCCAAGGAGGTCGAGAGGGCCTATCACCGGGCCCATGACCAAGCCGTGGCACTGGGACACCAGCTCGCAGGGGAATAGACGGCGCTAACGAAAGCGCTGATTGATGGGGTATTCCGGGGTCCCCCCACGGAACGGGATACCGATGAGCATGCTGTCCAGCCACTCACTGGCGCGTGGATCGCGGAGCTGATGGAGGCCGATGGTCATGCCCTCGTGACCGCCCCGCGGCTGGTCGCGGTAGGTGCCCAGCAAGCGATCCCACCAGGGTAGATTGAAGCCGAAGTTGCTATTGGTCTCATCGGCAGCCACCGAGTGGTGCACCCGATGCATGTCCGGAGTCACCACGAGCCAGCGCAGCACCCCATCCAGCCCGGACGGTATCTTGAGATTGGCGTGATTGAATACCGAGGTGGCATTGAGCAGCACCTCGAATACCAGCACGCCCACAGCCGGGGCACCCAGGGCGGCTACCGCGCCCAGCTTGAGCACCATGGACAGCACAATCTCCAAAGGATGGAAGCGCAGGCCGGTGGTAACGTCGAAGTCCAGGTCGGCATGATGGACGCGGTGCAGCCGCCATAGCGCCGGCACGGCATGGAACATGACGTGCTGGAGATAGATGATCAGGTCCAAGATAACCACGCTGGCGACTACGGTCGCCCAGTAGGGTAAAGCCCACCAGTTGAGCAATCCCCAATCTTGGCGCTCAGCGACCAGCGCGGCCCCCACTGCCGCAGCAGGGAACAAGAG
>CAYVMM010000058.1:0-8013 GCA_964452535.1 uncultured Gammaproteobacteria bacterium
GGCCTTCTACCAGGGTCGACTCCCCGTGTGGGGGCATCTGGAAGACGGGAAGTTCTTGCAACGAAGGCGATAACCCGAGTAAGGGCCGTGTTCCCTGAGAAGGCCCTATTACCCGTGGTTGGCCTCCTCGGGAAGGAGGGTACGGTTGCATAATTAGGGAAAATTTGGTTGAATTTGCTCGTGCAATAACAGGTTAGCCCTCCATTATTAGGCAACGAGTAAGGGGAAGTAAATGGGTTCGCTTCTAGCGATCGTGGAAGGGATTTTCACCCCCCTAGGGGGAGCGATTACCGTCGTGGTCCTGGTTGGACTCTATTTCTACCTTCGCTGGCTTTTGAAAGACTGACAGGCTTTATGTGGAGGCCTCCCATCAAGGGCTCGAGGGGCCGTTAGTCGAAGCGGGCAGATAAGGGGAGCAACTGCTCCCGTCGATACGAGCTCTTGGTGGGGGGTTGGAGTTCCCGAGTTCTGATGGATTCCGCGCACCGCTTGCCCATTGGCTTCACGGCCTTGAAAAACCGGGAATCTATTGGGGCTTGTGCCGGTATTGGCCGGACCCATCCTGCCATCGCTTGGCTCGCCGCCCACAACCGCGGTTAGGGGGGTTACTCACCACCGCCGCGCTCAGCGTGTTGAGCGTCGTCATCCGCGTTGCCCCATCCGAGTGCAAAGACCGCCGTCCCAGCTCATTGCCTAGGGTTGCCGTCGCCTTGTTACTAAGGGGAACGCCTAGCCGGGGGTAGCTCGCGCCACCAGCGGCATGAGTGTGCTGCCCCCTTTCGCCTTGGTTTGGGCGGAAGCGAGCAGGGCTTCCTTTCTCTCAAACTGTCTCAGTTTGTCAACGCCTTCTCAGGTTTTTTGTTTCCGAGGCGCTCGCGTCTTTTGCTGTCGGGGCTTTTCTCGCCTCTTTCGTCGGTGTGATCCCGCTCCGATAGCTGCGATGAGCCTGTCTCGCCTATTGAATGATTGCTCGAGTCGGCTTAGCCTTTTGTCAAGGGCGTTATTCTTGAGGGGGCGGGTTTTCTAAGGCAATTCGTCGCCCGCTTTCAATGCCCCTTAGCGGAAGGTCAGCACACTGACCAGTACAACGGCCAGTACAACGGATGGAAAAGGAGAGGATCTTGGCGGGAAAGCTAGGCCGGCTTGCATGGAAGCTGGGACAAGGGGGGATAAGGTTAGCGGTTGCTGGGATCTTGCTAACAGCAGGTAATGCCGCTGCTTACAATTGGCAGGCGTTGCCTGAGGAGGCGCCTTCGCCTGAGCGCAATCCCACCACCGAAGCCAAGGTGGCGCTGGGGAAGAAGCTCTACTTCGATCCGCGGCTTTCGAAGACCGGCACCGTCTCCTGCAATACCTGCCATAATCTCATGGAAGGGGGCGATGACGGCCGTCCCACTTCTATGGGGGTACACGGCCGCATCGGGCCGCGTAATGCGCCGCCGGTGTGGAATGCCGCTTTCATGTCGACTCAGTTCTGGGACGGTCGAGCCAAGACGCTAGAGGAACAAGCCTTGGGGCCGCTGGTTGCTCATCCGGAAATGGGCATGCCCGACCATAAGCGAGTTGTCGAGCGGTTGCGCGCGATCCCGGGCTACGTTACAGAATTCGAGCAGGTCTTTGGGGACGAACAGGCAGTGACCGTCGATAACGCGGTGAAGGCCATTGCGGCCTTCGAACGGACCCTCATCACGCCGTATAGTCCCTACGATCGCTATGTGAACGGCAACAAGGAGGCCCTGAGCGAGCAGCAGCTACGCGGCATGCGGACCTTCAATCAGGTGGGTTGCACTTCCTGTCACAGTGGCCCGGCTTTCAATGGCCCACAGATGAGGAGGCCGAAAGGTAACGGTTTCTTCCAGGAATTTCCCAAATTTACCGATAACCCCTATGTCGAGGAATACAATCTGATGGCCGACAAGGGCCGGGCCGAGGTGACCGGTAAAGCAAGCGATGCGCATCGGTTTAAGGTTCCGACCCTGCGCAATGTGGAGCTAACGGCGCCCTACTTCCATAATGGCGCAGTCAAAACGCTGGCTGAGGCGGTGCGAGTCATGGCGAAGACCCAGCTCAACCGGGAGCTGTCTGAACAGCAAGTGGCCGATATTGTGGCCTTCCTGCGAGGCCTAACTGGGGAATTCCCAGTAATCCGGATGCCGCGCTTGCCTTCCAAGCCCGGGACTACGGTAATCCAAGGGGCTCAGCCCGCAAGTGCCTTCGAGTCAGGCTCAGGGGGTCACTAGCCAGACAAGGCACCCGCCGAGTGGCGGGTGCCTTGTCTGGGGGTGTGCGCTAAGAGGCATTGGAAGGGTTAGAAGGGGCGTTCACTGGGGCTTTCTTCAGAAGACGAGTCAGAGTCCGAAGAGGACTCAGAAGAGGAGCCGGAGGAGACGCCTGTTTGCCAAGGAAAAATCCGGTTCCCGAAGATCCACACAAAGGCCAGGCCGATAAAGACTTCGGCAAAGAAGTGCGCTAGAGGCATGGGAAGGACCTGGGTGTGATGGCTCAGATAAAGGATCTCGGCTAGGGTAAAGAAAGTGAAGGCGAAGCCGAAATCCCGAACTCCCGCCAAAAAGCAGTGCACTGTGCTAAATAGACCGATGATGATCAATCCGATGTGCAGCATGATAAATATGGCTGGCGTGAGAGTCACAGCAAGCGATTCAAGTATCATAATGTTGCTCCTAACGTTACGTTTTAGCCAGAGGCGATGCTCGTTGCGCTTTGCCGACTACCTACTGTGCGTCGGTGAAGCGTGCTTATTAAGGAGAATAGCAATCAAGTTCATCGGAATTGGCTCGGTAACGGGTGAGGGGGCGACTGTTTGGGTAGGATCACGCATGCTTCATTGCTCAGCTCGGCTTGAGGAGCGCTGCGTAGAGCCGACGTGACACGCTTCATACCCTTAACCGGCCTTTCCCAAACCCCGTATTGCCTTCCCCAAAAGGGGCCACTTTTTCGAGGCGCACGGACGCCTACCCTTTGGGTTGGGGGGGTTGAAGGAAAAGGGTGCCGATGGATGACCCTGGCGGGCCAGGAGGTAGGCTCTTGAGGGCCGAGGGCAAAGGGCAAGTTTAAGCCTTTAGATAGCATGGATCCAGTATCTTGGCATGGGCATTTGATGGCCCAGCTAAAGGGGCCCCTTGTACCTTGAGGCAAGGCGAGGGGTGGATCAACCGATCCCGATCCCCCGTAGGCGCCCACTTCGGTGGGCGAACGGCCAATTGGGCTCCGGTGCTGCCTCGGGCAACCGCTCGATCAAGCGGGTTCCTACCCGTACCAGGACCTGGGGCGTATCTAGCAAAGCCGGGCTAAAGCCGTGCCCGCTTGGCTCCTTAGGAAATTGAAGTGACCGTCTTGCGTGTGATCCACCACTGCTGCGCAATGGAGATTAGATTATTGGTTACCCAGTACAGCACGAGACCGGCGGGAAACTGAGTCACGAAGGCTGTGAAGACAATGGGCATGGCAAGCAAGATCTGTTTTTGGGTGGAGTCCATAGGCGTTGGATTCAGAAGCTGCTGGGCTAGCATGGAAGCCCCCATTAAGACGGGCAGCACATAGAAGGGGTCCTTGCTGGTCAGATCGTCGATCCAGAGGATAAAAGGCTCGTGTCGAAGCTCAATGCTCTCCAAGAGCACCCAGTACAAGGAAATGAAAACCGGGATTTGGACTAATATCGGGAGACAGCCGCCGAGGGGATTGACCCGCTCTTCCCGGAAGAGTTTTCTCATTTCTTGATTGAGTTGCTCCCGGTTGTCCTTGTATTGCTCACGGAGGCGCTCAAGCTTGGGTTGTAAGTCTTTCATCTTCCCCATGGTTCGATAGCTTACGCTGTATAGGGGATAGAATAGAAATTTAAGGACCAGGACCACCAACATGATGGCAAAGCCATAATTGCCCACGATCCCGTGGAAGAACTTCAGTACGTGAAAAAGGGGGATGGCGAGAAATGACAGGACGCCGTAATCTACCGAGCGCCGTAGGTTCCGCCCCAGAGATTCCAGAAGCGATTGCTCCTTAGGGCCAAGATACAAGGTTTCGGTTGCCCGAACCTGTTCTCCGGGCGTTACCCTCGGGAGCGGCGCCTTGAACCCGGTGAAGCTATCGGGCCCGTCGGCACGAGCAAAAATGGTGTTCTTCAGCTTCGGATCGGGGATCCAGACACTGAGGAAGTACCGGGACATGATCCCGCCCCAGCCCTCCGGGTCCTCCATCTGGAAGGCTTGGTCCTGGCGTTGCAGCAGGGTGTCGTGATCCAGGGCTTGCATGCTCTCGCCGCTGAATACCACGGGGCCATGGTAGGTGAACCGGCTCAAGAAGAAGCCTGCTTCGTTGTTTCGTGCCCCGCGTTTCTGGATTTGGCCGTATAGGTAGCCTTGCCAGGGCTCCGAGCTCCCATTGACCACGGTATAGTCCACCGGCACTTGGAAGGAGTGTCGGCGGAACCGATAGGTCTTGCGGAATTCCAGTCCCTCGGCACGATGGACAAACGTCACGGAGGCCTCCGCCTGATCCTCACCGAGTGTGATATCGCCTGGATTGAGGGGCTGGAATGTTGCCTTGTGGGAGGGGGCAGGCCCCCCTTGGGTGCCCCAACCGGATTGGGCAACGGCCATCCAGCCGTTGCTCGGGGTAAGGAGCTGAACGGGAGCCGAAGACGGTTCGTTTTCCTGGCGATAATCCAGTAATTGGGCGCGGAGGGGGTCCCCGCTTGTCTTTCCGAAAGTGACCCGAAGCACATCCGTGGTAACGGTGATACCGGGCGTGCCTACCGGTTTCGGTTGCTCTCTCTCGCCCTGTTGGGCCGATGAGCCTTTGCCTTCCCGAGCCCCGGGCGCGGATGGTTCCTGTTGTTCCTCTTTGGGGGGAATAAGGGCGAATTGTTCGGGGTATTGGTACTCCATCCACATCTGATAGACCCAGAGAACGAGAAGGCTTAGGGCAATCGCAAAAAAGAGACGTGTGATATCCATAGGTTTCGATTCGCGGTTGATAAGGCCCTGAGGGAATTGAGTAAAAAATCGGTGGACTAGGAAGCCCGCTTAGGGATACCGGAGCCGTTTTCGGAGTGGGCCTTCTAAAGGGGCCGGCTGCTCAAGCCCTTCGGAGGATCCCTTGTAATCGAGTCCCAGCGAAAGGCCGATGGGCCTCACTGGAGGTGGATCTGGCACGGGCAAGGCATGAGATTGCCCGCCGGGCCGATGAGGAACAGCGACGAGCTGGTCCCAAGGCGGGGGCAGGTTATCCGCTCAGGAACGGTGAGTCCAGTCATGTTCCAGTCTAGGCTGCTCGGCGGCAGGCGCGCCGGGCTCGGCCCGCCCAGGAGGGCTACCCTCAGAGGCTTCTGTCCTTTCCCCTTCCGTTCTCCTGCTTGTCCCTTCGGTGGTCTCTTCTCTTCTTAGGAGTCTGGTAGGGTAGGGGCGCTTTTGAGTCTTTTGAGTGAGGAAAGGGCTGAGATCCGTTCTGTGGCTTTTCTTAGATCAGCGCAACAGGAGGCGCCGGGTTAATGAGCGCGCAGCGAGAGCAGTGGGGGTCTACCGCCGGTTTCCTAATGGCCGCCATCGGCTCAGCAGTGGGTCTGGGCAACATTTGGCGTTTCTCCTACGCAACCTACGAGAACGGCGGCGGGGCCTTCCTCATTCCGTATGTCCTCGCCCTTTTCCTTATCGGCATCCCTTTGCTCCTGCTGGAGTTCGGGATTGGTCACTACATGAAGGCCTCCGCGCCCTTGTCCATGTATCGCATCGATCGCCGGTTCCAATGGGTGGGCTGGTGGGCAGTAGTCTTCACCATGTTCGGGATATTGACCTACTACTGTGTAGTCATTGCTTGGTGTTTGAACTTTATTGTCTTCTCCCTCTACCAGCCTTGGGCTAGCTTACCGGGCGGGGCGGATGCCTTCTTCTTTGGTTCTTTCCTTGGTGCTCAAGAGGCTGAGGAGGGGCTACGCAGACCCTTTAATCTTACCATGCCAAGAGGCAGCGTCCTGATTACCCTGGCTCTGGTCTGGGCCATCAACGGCATCGTCATTGGCCGGGGCCTACGCCGGGGCTTGGAGCCGGTGATCCGCGTCTTTATCCCCTTGTTGTTTGGGCTCATGGTGCTTTTGGTGGTTTGGTCCCTGTTCCTGCCCGGCTCCGGCAAGGGACTTGCCTGGTACCTCCAGCCGGATTGGGCCAAGCTCGCCAATTGGGAGGTCTGGGTGGCCGCCATTAGTCAGATCTTCTTTAGCCTGTCTCTAGGCTTCGGGATCATGATCGCCTACGCCTCCTATCTTCCGGAGCGCTCCAACATTACCCGCAACACCCTCATTACGGCCTTCGCCGATTCGGGTTTTGCTATCTTTGCCGGAGTGGCAGTATTCGCCACCCTTGGCTTTATGGCCCAGGCTCAAGGTAAGGAAGTCAGCGATGTGGTCACGAGTGGCATCGGGCTGGCCTTTGTGGCCTATCCCGAGGTGATCAGTGAGCTCCCCTTCCTGCCGACGATCTTTGGGGTCTTATTCTTCACGGCCTTGGCCATTGCGGGCTTCTCATCATCCCTTTCGCTCATCCAGGCCTTTGTCTCGGCGCTAGGGGACAAATATGAGCTTGACCGAGGTAGGACGCTAGGGACCCTGTGCACTGTCGGATTCCTTCTGGGCCTCGTATTTACTACGGGGGCCGGCATCAGCTGGCTTCGCATCGTCGATCATTTTATGACCAGTTACGGCCTGGTCTTGGTAGGGCTTCTCGAGGCCCTAATCGTGGGCTGGGTCTTCGGGGGGGAGCGCCTGGGCACCCATATCGAGGAGGTGGGGGAGTTCCGCTTCAACGCCCACTATGGGACCTTCATGCGGCTGGTCATGACCGGGGCCCTGGCGTTGACTTGGTTTGGTCTCCACCGGGCCGATGGTGGGCTTGGCCCCTTTCTGGCACGTCTGTTCGTCTTATTCTCCATCGCTGGGGTTTGGCTGAAGCGGTCTTGGTTGGACTATAGCCTCAAGGTCGTTATCCCGGTGGCCCTCTTGGGCCTGATCGATCGCTCTCTGACTGAAGAGCTCCTCTCGCCCTATGGGCCGGCGGGGGGCTATTCGGCCTGGGCTTTAGTGGGCATTGGGCTGGGCTGGCTGGTAGCCACCCTACTCCTCGCGATCATCATCGATCGCCATTCTTGGCGCCAGCCCGAGCGTTCGTCTCGTTTTTCGGCCTATCAATCGACTGGGAGGAAGGATTTCCCCTAATGCCAACTGTGGAGCGCAGTGAGGTGGTGCCTTATACCCCCGAGCAGATGTACGAGCTGGTCTTGGACGTCGAGGCCTATCCGGAATTCCTCTCCTGGTGCAGTGACGGGCGCATCCTTTCCCAAGAGGCAGACGCCTTGACTGCTGAGCTGACCCTGGAATATCGGGGACTGCGGAAATCCTTTGCCACTCGCAACCGCTTCCACCGGCCCAAGCTGGTGGAGATGCGCCTCCTCTACGGGCCCTTTCGGTTCCTGGAGGGGATATGGACCTTTGAGCCTCAGGCCGATGCCTGGACGCGGGTGCATGTCTCTATCCAGTACGAGTTCGTTAGCCGTTTCCTCGGGATGATGCTGGGTCCGCTTTTTCACCGGGCTGTGGACACTCTCGTGGTTGATTTTCGAAAGCGCGCGGAAGCGGTCTACGGTCAGCCTTAAGGAGGTGCCACATGCGGGTTAGTATCGCCTACGCTGAGCCAGACCATCAGGAGTGGCTGGAGCTCGAAGTGCCGGTTGGCACGACAGCGGCGGAGGCCCTAGACCGGTCGGCCATCCCAGAGCGGTTCCGCATGGGAGCTTTGCGGGGGCGGATCTGGGCATCTTCGGCCAACCGGTTCCCCCCGATCGGGAGCTGCGGCCGGGAGATCGGGTAGAGATTGATCGACCGCTCCAGACCGCCCCTCGCTAGTCCCGTAGCCGGAGTGGGGGTAAGGGATTACGGGCTGGAGGACTCGGGGGAATAGGCCTGGGGGTAGGGATCGCCGCTCTGGACAAGCCGTTGCACCCGCCCAG
>CAYVMM010000059.1:0-7801 GCA_964452535.1 uncultured Gammaproteobacteria bacterium
GACGCCATACAGGCGGTGAGGCAACCGCGGCCCGGCTCCCACCGCCCTGGCGCAAGCCCAGCCAAAAGAGAAGGGCTAGGACAACCATTCCGCCCAGGAGATGAGCCGTCACCACTAAGGGCTTGAGGAGCTGCGTGACCGTCCACATCCCCAATAGGGCCTGGCCCACCACCAACACGGCCAAGAAAAGTGGAATCCCTAAGGCTTGACCAGGGACGCCTCGACGCCACCATGCCCAACCGGCTAGAGCGAAGATTGCGATCCCCAGCGTGCCCGCCAAATAGCGGTGAAGCATTTCCTTCCAAGCCTTGGCTGGTTGTAGAGGCCGGGTAAATTCGCTCAAACTGGGCGCGCCTGCTTCCGGCACCCCCACGTGGCCGTAGCAGCCGGGCCAATCGGGACAGCCCAGCCCTGCTCCCGCCAAGCGGACATACGCCCCCAAAACGACCACAGCAAAGGCCAGGGCGGAAGCAGCCAAGGCAATTCGATGGAAGGCAAGTGAGGGCATTTTAGCCAATGGCGGAGTATTTCAGCAGATGTTCTAGATCTTTCAGGATCCCACCCGCATCGGTGGCCACCCCATACCGCAGAACCAGATTGGCATTGGGATCGACGATATAGATCCCTTCCCTATCGGTCCCATCGGCTCCGTTGGCCATTCGGAAAAGCGAGCGATCAAATGCCCCTGAGATGGGGGTGGCCACCGTGAGATGGGGATGATCCTTTTCAAAGAAGGCCTGGGCCTTTTGGCCAGGCGTCTTGCCCAAGGCGACAAAGAGGCGCTGTACCCGGCCAATATTACGGCCCTGGGCCTTGTGCGCCTGGCGAATCTTGTACAGGGCTCGCCGACAGCTCGGCGGGCATTCCCCTGGGCCCATATAGAGCAGGGTCCACTGACCCTGCAAATATTCCACGCCGAGTCGCTTGCCCTGTCGATCCCGAACGGGAAAGACGCCGAGGCGACGGGCCGGCTGGAACAGCTGCCCATGGTGACCGCTGCCACTGCGCTCCAGCCAGCGCCCCGGCTGGCTGTAGATCACCACAGCAGCCAACAGGGGGGTGAGAAAGAGCACCAACAGACCGAGCAGGGGAAGCCGACTAGGGCGCTGGCTCGTCGAATCACTCCTCGGTTTCACCGCGGAATAGCCTCCCTCGCAGGACAGCAATCAAGGACAGGATTAACAAGGTTGCAGCCAGGGCGAACCACTGGATCGCATAGCCGATGTGGCGATTGGGCCCAAAGGCGACCGGGGCCTGCCATTGCCGGCGAAACCCGTGCGCCACTTTTGGATCCAGCCGAATCACCCGCCCCGCAACGGGAGCCTGGAGCTGCTCTGCTATGCGGGAGGGCTCAACGTACTGGACGAGCTTAGGCCAACGGCCCTTACCCGGATCGGGCGGGCCTAGCTGGATCCCGCTTTGGGGGGGATCGACCAAAAGGCCGGTCACCCGCACCTTGCCGGCCGGGGTTGGGATCGCCGGTCGCTCCCCCCGAGCCTTCCTGCGAGGCATCCAGCCGCGATTGACCAGAACAAGCCGATCCGAGCCAGTCAGCTGCAGGGGAGTCAGCACCTCATAGCCCGGAAGATGATCCCGAATTTGATTGTCCAACAGGTAGTGACGGGACCGATCGTAGTGCCCCTCCGCCCACACCCGGACAAAGGGCTTCTCCTGGCGCTTCAGGGCCTCTCGAATCGGCTTCGCCTCTCCGTTACGGCTAACACCCTGCCAATGCTCTAGAAAGGCTCGCTTCTCCTCGGCCCGCTGGAGCTGCCAGAAACCGAGCCCCAACAGACCAATGAACAGGACCAAGACCAAAGGGGCAAGTAACCAGTGACGCCGAACAATCCGACTAGAAGCTCGCATTGACCGCGACTATCCCCCCAAGCCAGTGAAAGGTTATGCTGGCCTACGCAGACTTCCTACGTACGAGGATCGCAATGCTCACCAAGGCCTTTATCATTCTTATGCTGATCGCCATCCTGTCCAGCCTCGGCTCCGGCCTCGTCTACCTTCTTCGGGATGGGGGGGATAGCGAGCGCACCGTGCGAGCCCTAACCATCCGCATCGGGCTCTCCTTCGCCCTATTCCTTTTCCTCATGCTAGCCTTCGCAGCCGGTTGGATCTCCCCCCATCCGATGACCCCATCGGAATAAGGGTCCAGCAAGCTGATGCCACCTCGCTGATGGCACCTCGCTAAAAAAGCGCTGCGGGGAGCAGCGCCTTTTCGGCCTGTTCCCGCGGCGCGGCTAGAGCCAGTAAACGAAGACGAACAAGCCCAGCCAAACCACATCGACGAAATGCCAATACCAGGCCGCGGCCTCGAAGGCGAAATGATTATGCGGTGCGAAATGCCCTGCCATCGCGCGGAAGAGCATAACCGTCAGCATGATCGCACCCAGGGTCACGTGGGCCCCATGGAATCCCGTTAGCATAAAAAAGGTGGAACCATAGATCCCCGTATTGAGGGTAAGGTTCATATGGCGATAGGCCTCAGTATACTCCATCCCTTGCAGGACCAGGAACAGCACTCCCAAGGCCACCGTCGCCAACAGGCCAAGCACCTGCTGTCTCTGATTCCGCTCCTTAATGCCCCAGTGCGCCCAAGTCACGGTGACACCCGAGGAGAGCAGGATCAGGGTATTGATAGCGGGCACGCCCCAGGCCGGCATGGCCTCAAAATGGCCACCGACATTGCCCGGTCCATTCGTTGGCCAGGTGGCGGTAAATCCTTCCCAGAGGAGGCGAGCTGTCCATTCCTCGTCACCGGCACCGCCAAGCCAGGGCACCGACAAGACCCGAGCGTAGAAGAGAGCGCCGAAAAAGGCCCCAAAGAACATGACCTCCGAAAAGATGAACCATCCCATACCCCATCGGAAGGACATGTCTACCTGATCATTGTAAGTCCCCTGCTGATTTTCCCGGATCACTGTCCCGAACCAACCTACGAACATTAGGATCAGGAGCACCCCGCCCACTAGCATGATGATGGGGCCGATAGCCACTCCGTTAAGCAAAGAGGCGAATCCCGCCATCAGGACGAACAGCCCAATGGCTGCAATAATCGGCCAATGGCTCTCGTGCGGGACATAGTATTCGCTCTCCTGCGGGACGTAGTATTCGCCCTGCACGCCTTCACTCGCCTGTGCTTCTTTTCTCATTAGCCCTTCCTTATCTTTCGGAGGCGGAGGCGCTTGGCAAGCCAGGGCATCCAAGCCGGCAAATCAACCAGCCATAGATGCCCCTGTGACCCACGCCTTCTTCCTCTTACCCCAAGCCCTTGACGAGGAAGAACACCACATAGATTGCCAAGGCCAGAATCCCGAGACCAATGGCCGTTCGGATTACGGCCTTTCGGCGCTGTTGGGATCTTCCTCGTGCCTCTTCGCTCATTTACCTCCTCGACGCAGGAGCTTGCCTTGTCATCTCCTTAGTAACCAAGCGAGCTACGGATTATCTGACTTCGGGAGCTGTCTCGAAGGTATGATACGGGGCCGGGGAAGGGACTTCCCATTCCAGACCGCGAGCGCCTTCCCAGACCCGACCGCTCGCCCGTTGGCCACCGCGCACGGCCTTCCAGACAATGTAGCCAAACAAGAGCTGGGAAAGCCCGAAGCCAAAGGCCCCGATGGTGGAGACCTGGTTCCATTCGGTGAACTGCAGGGCGTAATCGGGGATCCGGCGCGGCATACCAGCCAGGCCTACAAAGTGCTGCGGGAAGAACAGCACATTCACGAAGATGGCCGACAGCCAGAAGTGGATCTTACCGAGTTTCTCATCGTACATGTGCCCGGTCCACTTCGGCAGCCAATAGTAGACGGCTCCGATAATGGCGAAGAGCGCGCCGGGCACAAGCACATAGTGGAAGTGAGCTACCACGAAGTAAGTGTCCTGGTACTGGAAGTCAGCCGGAACGATGGCCAACATCAGACCGGAGAATCCTCCCAGCGTAAACAGCACCAAGAAGGCGATGGCAAAGAGCATGGGGGTCTCAAAGGACAATGAGCCCCGGAACATGGTAGCTACCCAGTTGAAGATTTTCACACCGGTGGGAACGGCGATCAGCATGGTCGCGTACATGAAGAACAGCTCGCCCGCTAGGGGCATGCCCACCGTGAACATATGGTGCGCCCACACGATGAAGGACAGAAAGGCGATGGACGCAGTTGCGTAGACCATGGAGGTGTAGCCGAAGAGCGGTTTGCGGCTGAAGGTAGCCACAATCTGAGAAATGATCCCAAAGCCCGGCAGGATCATGATATAGACCTCGGGATGACCGAAGAACCAGAAGATGTGCTGGTACAGCACCGGGTCGCCGCCGCCGGCCGGATTGAAGAAGCTAGTACCGAAGAATTTATCAGTCAGCAGCATGGTTACTGCCCCGGCCAGGACCGGCATCACCGCGAGCAACAGGAAGGCCGTGATCAGCCAGGTCCACACGAACAGGGGCATCTTCATAAGGGTCATGCCGGGGGCACGCAGATTGAGGATGGTAGCGATAATGTTAATGGCCCCCAGGATGGACGACACCCCCAGCAGGTGGATAGCAAAGATCACGAAAGGAAAGGCATCACCGGTCTGGAGGACTAGGGGCGGATAGATGGTCCAGCCCGATGCCGGAGCCCCGCCAGACATAAACAGGGTCGATACCAGCAGCAAGAGGGCAAACGGCAAGATCCAGAAGGACAGGTTATTCAGCCGAGGCAAAGCCATGTCCGGGGCCCCGACCATCAGTGGCACCTGCCAGTTTGCCAGGCCAACAAATGCAGGCATGATGGCCCCGAAGATCATGATCAGCCCGTGCATGGTCGTCATCTGATTGAAGAAATGGGGCTCTACTACCTGTAGCCCGGGCTGGAATAGCTCAGTCCGGATCAGCAGCGCCATCACGCCCCCGATCAGGAACATGATAAAGGAAGTCACCAGATAGAGGGTTCCGATGTCCTTATGATTAGTAGTGAAAACCCAGCGCAGCAACCCGCTGGGGGGGCCGTGATGGCCTTCCTCGTGGCTAACGGCCTCACTCATTCTCATATCCTCCTGGTTCTCTCTTCTCGATTCCGAAGACCAAGTGTGGGGAGGAGCGCTCTGCCCACCTAATCATTTTTTTGGCTAACCTGGACGCGCTTCTTCTCGGCCTGGAGGGCCTGCTGGGATTCCAGCCAGCGCCGAAACTCCTCGGGCGGTTTGGCCTCCACTACAATAGGCATGTAGGCATGCCCCCGCCCGCAGAGCTCGGCGCACTGGCCCCGATAGACTCCCGGCTCCTCGATCTTGGCCCACATCTCATTCACGAATCCGGGGATAGCATCTTTCTTTGTGCCCAACTTCGGCACCCACCAAGCGTGGACTACGTCCTTAGCTGTTATCAGAAACTCGATCTTGCGGTCCGTCGGGACAACCAGCCGGTTATCCACTTCCCGGAGATAGTGCTCCTCCTTATTCGCCTGACCGTAAATCTGCTCCGTAGGCGTTGCCAGATTACTAAAGAAGCTGACCGGCTGACCCATGTAGTCGTAGTGCCACTTCCATTGGTAACCGGTCACCTTGATCCGTAGATCCGAATCGGAGGTATCTTCCATAGTGACCAAGGTTGCAGTGGAAGGAACGGCCATCCCCACCAGGATCAGAAAGGGAATAACCGTCCAAACCACCTCCACCGTGGTGTTCTCGTGGAACTGAGCAGCAGTGGCCCCTCGGGATTTTCGGAAGCGAATGATGGAGTAGATCATGACCCCGAAGACCCCGATTCCAATGAGGACGCAGATCCAAAAGATCAGCATATGGAGATCATAGACCTCCCGGCTGATCGGGGTCACACCCGTCGGTAGGTTTAACACGTCCCCCCATCCCGCATGGGCACGGCCACTTGCCAAAAGGCCGAGCAAAACGGCGGGGAACGCTACGGCACAGTCCCTCAAGCGTAACGTGGACATGCGTTCTCCTGCTCCCCTGGTCGCGTTGGTTGGCCTTCTCCCTACCCTAAAGGCAGGAAATCCAACGGCTGATCCCAGGTAGCCGTTGGCGCCTACTCCTTTATACGGTTTCGGCTGGTCTCACCGATCCTAGTCTCGTCAACCTTTGGTAAGGCTGTCCTTGATTTCGATCAAGGCGCCCAGCGCAGCCCCTTTGGGGCTTCCCCCGCAAACCGGCTCACTGCCTTTCTGAGCTTTTCCGCACGGGACAGGCCCGATAGGGACAGCGTCAGTCGGCTTCCGCTATTCCCCAGGCGCAATCGCTGCTAGATGGCATTGCGCTCGAGGCGCTGCCCTCGGTCCAGCGCTTGAGTTAATTCCTCAGCAAAGCGCTCCTTTTCCGAATTGGTCAAGGCAGCTGCCACCTCCGTCGCCTGCCCATAGGCCCTCAGGAACAACCGGCTTTTCTCTGGGCCAGTGGTAGCCTGCTTAAGCACCACCTGGACCCATCCCCGCGGATAGGTCGCTTCCTCCTCGGGGGCACGTCGGCCCCGACGAACGAGCACTTGCTTACCCTCGATGGTAACCACCTCAATCCGATGGGCTTGCAGCAGGACCCAATAGAAGGCCGCTGTCAAGACAATCAGCTCGATGCCCGCAATGGGAAGGACGAGCCAAGCCCCCATCCAAACGAGGGGTGTCATGGCTAGCAAGACCACCCCGGACTGCAGCGCCAGATAACGCTTGGCCCCCTTCCAAGAGAGAGAGCAATTGGGTCGGATCACGAATTCGTGATCCCCGTTGCAGACAAAACGTTCCACCGATGCCAAAGCGAGCTTCCCCGTATCGGACGGTAGGGGACCAAACCTGCCGCCCAAGTGTCCCATCGCACTCATCGCCCTCCTGCGGGTCGGAAGAATGGAATGGCAGGTGGACTTGGCCCTCTTTCGATCGCCCGCAGAAGACCCGACGCACCGATTCGGGGGTGCTTCACCGGAAAAGATAACGAATGCCTGCGATAGGACCCCAAAACAAACCCGCCCCGCCTATACGGGGTCAAAAAGGTCCTGCTCAAACCCCAAAGGCCATGCCCAACAAGCAGGGCCTATTTCCAGTCAAATTCGAGTGATTGTATCATGCTCGGCATGGTTCTGGAAGCGTACCCTCCTCCAGCCTGGCCTCGTGTCCTTCCTCGAGGAGTGAGAGCCCAGCTACCATTGCCCGACAGGCTTTGGCCCAAGCTGAAGGAATCGGTTCGATGGGCCGACACCGTAACCGGTTAGTGCCTGGGGATCTCGGCTGCGTCGATCTCGGAGGCGTAGCCTAGCTCCCGGAACAGGGCCCGGATGAAGCGCATGCTGTTGGTTACGCCGTCTCCCGGCGCGACCCCCGCACTGAATTGATGGACAGCTTCCAATCCAGCGTCCGTATGGCTCATGGGCCAGCGACGGGCTCCAAATTAGCCTTCTGGGCAATCAGGGCGTAATCCTGCGGACCGTACAAGACCTCATTAACCCGACGAACCAATTCGCTGTCCTCCGGGATCTGGAACGCCTCCGGGATGGGATGGAGACGCTGAACGGTGATTTCCCCGAACCCCAAATACTCGGCTACGAAGGCCAAAAGCCTGGGAGGCAAGGGACGTCGATGGGTGGGATCGAGATAGAAATCGTGGGCCGCTACGCGAAGATTCTCGGGATTGGGGGTCTCGAGGATCAAGGCCCCTCCGGGGGCCAGAGTGCGTAGGCTGTTAGCCATGATGGCCACGAGGGTGTCAAAAGGCAAGTGCTCGGCCAGATGGAAGGCGGTCACGGCCCCAAAGGTCCCGGTTGGATGGCGGCCCAGGGCAGCCCCAGCGTCTTCTCGAGCCACCCGGAGCCCTTGCT
>CAYVMM010000060.1:0-7623 GCA_964452535.1 uncultured Gammaproteobacteria bacterium
CCCTTCTGAGCAATCTCGGGATGCGCCTTGTCCTGGTGCACGGGGCTCGGCCCCAGATCGCGAGGCGGCTGACTGCTCGCGGCCTCGAGTCCCGGTTCCACCAGGGATGGCGGATTACAGACACGGCTGCCCTGGAGGTGGTTAAGGAAGCGGTCGGCCGACTGCATCTAGAGATCGGGGCCGCTCTGTCCGCGGGCTTGGCGAATCCTCCCCTTTCGGAAGGCGGATTACGGGTGGGCGGAGGCAATTTCCTGCGTGCCCGACCCGTCGGTATCCGGGAGGGGGTCGATTTTCAATTTACCGGGGAAGTGCGCAGTGTCGATGGCGAGGGGATCCGTGCCCGCTTGGATGCAGGGGAGGCGGTTCTAATTTCGCCCCTTGGCTATTCTCCAACGGGAGAGCTCTTCAATCTCCGCCTCGAAGAGGTGGCTGCCCAGACCGCTGGTAGGCTGCGAGCGGAAAAGCTTGTTTTCCTCGTTGAGGGATCGGGCTTAGAGGATAGCGACGGATATCTCCAGCGCCAGCTAGGGCTGGGGGAGGTCCAGGCGGTGTTGGAATCGCGGCAGGATCTGCCCCCGGAGATTGCCCTGCACTTGCGGACGGCTTGGCATGCCTGCCAAGCCGGTGTTCGTCGGGTTCACTTGGTGAATCGTCATCATCCCGGTGCCATCCTCCAGGAGCTGTTCACCCGTGACGGTGTTGGGACCTTGATTGCTGCTGACCGCTATGAAGATATGCGCCCAGCCACGGCCGATGATCTGGGGGGGATCCTGGAGCTGATCCGCCCCCTGGAAGAGGAGGGCATCCTGGCTTGGCGGGATCGAGGTCACTTGGAAGCCGAGGTTGGCTCCTTCTTGGTGATGGAGCGAGATGGCTCGATAGTGGCCACGGCCGCCCTTCATCCGCTTGGTGACCAGCCTGTGGCTGAGCTGTCTTGCTTAGCGGTGCATCCGGATTATCAGGGACAAGGGCGCGGGGATGCCCTCTTGAGGCAGGCCGAGACGCGAGCCCGAGAGGGGGATAAGCGGGCTCTGCTCGTGCTTACCACTCGGGCTGAACATTGGTTTCGCGAGCGGGGCTTTATTGAGGTGGGCCCGGAGGCTTTGCCGGTTGAGCGACGGCGCCTGTATCCTACCGAGCGGCGCTCCAAGGTCCTCTGGAAGGCGCTTGGTCGCTGAGTTGGAAGCCAGCTTATACTTGACCAATGTCTGATCCCCCCTTCTTCTTCCCCGCTTCCGAGGAGCATATCACTCGGGAGAAGGCCAAGGCCCGTGAGCTTCGACGGACGCAGTGGTGGAAGCGGCGTCGGGCTAAAGGCGTATGCCACTATTGCGGCGGTGCCTTTCGACCCAGGGAACTCACCATGGATCATATTGTTCCCCTCGTTCGTGGGGGATTCACCACGAAAGGGAATGTGGTTCCCGCGTGCCTCCAATGCAACGCGGCTAAGCAGTATCGGCTACCCCTGGAATGGCAAGACGCTTTTGGGGAGGGGCGCGAGCCCGAGTGAGGCCTTTCTGGGCTAGGGGGTGTTTCCCTTCTCGGCTAGATAGCCATACCGGCACCGCGCTGGATGCGATACATGGCTGTTGCCGCAAACCAGTTGGGGAGTTCTCGTGCCAGGAATCCCGAGCGGCCGTAGCGATCCAAAACCCGGCGCTCTAGGAGCTCGATCCCCTCTTCGTGGCAGAGGGATTCAAAGTCACGCAAGGTATGCAGATGGATATTGGGCGTATTGTACCAATTGTAGGGGAGACTCGGTGTCCGGGGCATCTGACCCCCTAGCCCCAGCTGGGCCCGGGCAAGCCAATGCCCAATGTTGGGAAAAGACACAATGGCCTCCTGTCCAACCCGGAGCATTTCCCGTAGGAGGTAATGCGGATAACGCATGGCCTGCAAAGTCTGAGACAGCACGACGAAATCCACCGAATCGGACTCGAAGTCGCGCAGTCCCGTGTCCAGATCCGCCTGGATGACTGGAACTCCCTTTTCAATGCAGCCGATAATTTTGCGGATATCGATCTCCACGCCATAGCCCGAGACTTGGTGGCGATCCCGCAGGCGGGCCAGCAAGGTGCCATCGCCACAGCCTAAGTCCAGCACCCTTGCCTGGGGTTTCATCCAGGCCTCGATTACTTTGAAATCAACGCGGAAACGCTTGGCGCCGGATTTCATAGACCGGCCTCCTGGGCGAGGCGGTCCATGTAGGTGGTTACCATGTCGTGGTATTGGCCGATGCGCAGTAAGAAGGCATCATGACCTTGGGGTGCTTCAATCTCAGCAAAGGTCACCTCGAGGTTATTGGCGTACAGGGCCCGTGTAATTTCGCGGGAGCGCTCCGAGGAAAAGCGCCAGTCGCTGGAAAAGGCAATAACCAGGAACCGGTTTCGGGAGCTTCGAAAGGCCTCAGCCAAATCGCCATCGTGCTCGGCAGCTGGATCGAAATAATCTAAGACCTTGGTTAGATAAAGGTAGCTGTTGGCATCGAATCGGTCCACGAAGCGCCGGCCCTGATGCCGGAGATAGCTCTCCACTTCGAAATCGACATCGAAACCATAGGATAGGGGCCGCCCCTTGCGTAGATCGCGGCCGAACTTATTCCGCATGGCGTCTTCGGAGAGATAGGTAATGTGGCCAATCATACGAGCCAGGGCAAGGCCGCGACGAGGCTTACTTTGGCCGTAGAACCGCCCACCGTTGAATTCGGGGTCAGTCATGATGGCCTGGCGAGCGACCTCATTGAAGGCGATATTCTGGGCCGAGAGCTTGGGGGTTGCAGCGATGATTAGCGCCGAATCCAGCCGCTCCGGGAAATCGATGGCCCATTGCATGGCCTGCATGCCGCCCAAGGAGCCGCCCACGATGGCCTGCCACTTCTCGATCCCCAACCGGTCCATAAGCCGGACTTGGCTTGCGACCCAGTCCTTGACGGTCACAATGGGGAAATCGAGACCATACGGTTCGCCGGTGGCGGGATTGGTACTTGCCGGTCCCGTAGAGCCCTTACAGCTACCCAGGACATTGACACAGACGACATAAAAGCGCTTGGTATCCAGAGGTTTGCCGGGCCCGATCATGTTATCCCACCAGCCCGGCTTGCGATCCTCCATGGAATAGTAGCCGGCAGCATGCTGGTCTCCGGAAAGGGCGTGGCAGACGAGCACGGCGTTGGTGGCCTCGGCGTTTAGCCGTCCGTAGGCCTCATAGGCCAGGTCGAAGGAGCCCAACGACTCGCCGCTTTCCAGGACCAAGGGCTCAGTGAAATGCTCGTTGGCGCCTTCGACCAGCCCTACCGAATCCGGGGGAATGTGTTCTGGCATAAAGGGTTCCGCAGGTTGCTGATGCCATTTCGGATCGCCTATTGCACATTGGCCCGTTCGGGCTGCCTAGGCATCGAGCGCAGGGACAATGAGCTCGGGAGCCGGCTGCCTAGGGGCATGGACTGTCACGCCTGTATTGTGTTGTTCAATTCGGCCCGAGACAAACCATCGGATGGTCTGGGGTAGAAGGCGATGCTCAAGGCCTTTGATGCGGCTCTCGAGGCTCTCCGGATTGTCATCACTATGGACCGCAAGGGCCGCTTGAGCGATGATGGGTCCAGCATCGAGCTCCTCGGTGACGAAATGGGTGGTTGTCCCATGGATGCGACAGCCCGCTTCCAGGACGCGACGATGGGTATGGAGTCCGCGGAAGGCTGGAAGCAGGCTGGGATGGATGTTGATCAGCCGGTCAGCGAATGGGGCCACGAATTCGGGCGAAAGAAAGCGCATGAAGCCGGCGAGCACCACAATCTGGGGCTGATATTGGGCCACGAGTCCGGCCAGGGCTTGGTCGTAGCTAACCCGATTGGCAAAGCTCGCCGGCGCCAGGGGGTGGGCGGTTACTCCGTAGGTCCGTGCGCGTTCCAGGGCCTGGGCATGGGGCCGGTCACTGGCTACCGCCGCAATCTTGGCACCAAGCTGCCCCCTGGCTGCCTCATCGAGGAGGGCTTGCAGGTTCGTTCCGGAGCCCGAAGCCAGCACGACGCAACAGGCCAGATCACCCATCCATCCAGACCCTTTCCTGGGGGTCCGACACAAGATGGCCTATGCGATAAGCGGTTTCGCCTTCGGCAGTGAGGGCTGCCAGTGCCGTATCCACCTCGTTGTCCGGAACCACGGCGATCAGACCCAACCCCTCATTAAAGGTGCGCAGCATCTCTTTCGGGGCCACCTTCCCTGCTTCCTCCAGCCAGGAGAAGATGGGTGGGCGAGGCCAAGCCCCCCGTTCTAAGCGGGCACCCAGCCCCGGTGGGAGGCAGCGAGGAAGGTTCCCGGGAATCCCGCCCCCACTGATGTGGGCCAAGGCTTGGACATCCACACTTTGGGTAAGGATTTGGGCGGCGGTCGCATAGATGCGAGTCGGCTCAAGGAGTGCCTCCTCTAGAGAGGTTTCGCCCACAGGCATCTCCCACGCAGGCTGCGAGCTTGCCAAGATCTCTCGGACCAGGGAGAAGCCGTTGCTATGGACTCCTGATGAGGGCAGCCCGATGAGCCCTGCCCCGGCCTGAGCGCGGCTACCATCGATCAGGGACTCGCGCTCCACTAGGCCCACGGCAAAACCGGCGAGGTCGTAGTCTTCCCCGGCATAGAAACCGGGCATTTCGGCGGTCTCTCCCCCTAGAAGGGCACAGCCAGCGGTTTCGCAGCCTTGGGCAATGCCTTCCAGAACGGCCTCGGCGCGGTCGAGAAGGAGCTGGCCGGTGGCGAGGTAGTCCAAAAAGAAGAGCGGTCGGGCCCCGCAAACGACTAGGTCGTTGACGCACATGGCCACTAGATCGATCCCGACGCCCTGATGGCGGTCCCGATCCAGAGCGAGCCGCAGCTTGGTGCCCACCCCATCGGTGGTGGCCACTAGGACCGGGTGCCGGTAAGCCTCAGGGGTTAACTGGAAAAGCCCCCCGAATCCTCCAAGCCCGCCCAGGACCTCGGGTCCCTGGGTCCGGGCAGTCCGGGATCGAATGCGATTGATGAAGGCCTCTCCCGCTTCAATGTCGACCCCGGAAGCTTTGTAGGTCAGGGCTTGGCGAGTCTTATCAGGCAATGGTGCTTGGTGGCAGGCAGCGAAAATGGATCAATAATAATAAATGAGAAGGGCTTGGTCTGAAAGGCGGAGAGGACTTTGCCCCTCTTGTGCTTGACGCGGGAGGAAGGGGTGACCTAGGTTTCGCCAATGCGCACTTGCTATTCGTTAGTTCTTATTGGACTGCTCCTGCTGGGGGGAAGTGCCTCTGCCGTTGGGGCCCGGATGGACCAACTCTATGTGGCGGAAGTGGCATCTGAGGATCTTGCCCTGCTGGCGTCGGAGGACAACGAAGGGGGAGCCTCGGCCCAGTCCGAGTCTGAGAAGGCCAGGCGCCAGGCCCTTATGCGGGCGGCCTTAGCCCGGGTCTTAATTCGGCTCACCGGTGATCCGAAGGTGCTGGACAGTTCGATGATCCGTGCCCAGTTGTTGGATCAGGCCCCCTCTCTGGTTAGCCGATTCCAATATCTTGAGCGTGGCCGCCCACGGGCGCTCCGGATCCGGGTCGCCTTCAATCCCGAGCCACTGCGCTCCCGCCTCTGGGAGGCCGGTTGGCGTGTCTGGGGCTCCTTCCGCCCCGATCTGCTGATCTGGGCGGCTGCTCGGGATAGGGGTAACCTGAAGCTGGCCTCTCCCGATGCCCAGCCGAAGCTCTATAGAGCCCTGCAGCAGGCAGCCCATCACTATGGGCTGCCCTTGCGTATCCCATTGATGGACGGGGTCGATCGTCGGCGCCTAAATGGCCAGCATCTCCTGTTCGAGGACTGGGGTGCAATTGAGACGGCTTCGCAGCGCTATGGGGCCCAGGCCATACTGCTGCTAAGGCTGACCCCGGGGCGGGAAGAGGCGCCTGCCCAAGCGGAGTGGGTGCTATGCGACAAGGTTGGCACCGATTCCTATACGACCACTGGCGCTAGCATGGAAAAGATCATCAGCGCAGGGCTCCGCCGGACCTTGGCTCGGCTCGCCTCTCGTTACGCCGTGTCCCCGGATTCTTCGGTGACCATGCGAGCTGTGGTGGAAGGCGTCTCCCGCTTGGCCGATTATGCCCGGGTTGAGCGGGCCGTGGGCACCCTGACCGCTGTGGAGGACATGGACTTGCTCGCCGTGGAAGGGGACCAAGCCCGATTTCGCTTTCGATTCCGGGGGCGCCCGAGGCAAGCTCGTCCCATCCTGAGCCTGACAGGCCCTCTGGAGCCAGTTGGAGCCTCCTCGGGTGAGAGCGATTCGCCGCTTCGTTTTACTTTTCGTCCATGAATGCCGCCAATGCCCTAACCCTGCTTCGGTTGTTGATCGTCCCTTTCCTGGTCTACTTTCTCCACGGGGGATGGTATGCCACGGCTTTGGCGCTGTTCCTCATCGCTGGCTTGAGTGACGCTGCGGATGGCTTCTTAGCCAAGCGCTTCGGTCAGGCAACCCGGCTTGGCCGGGTGCTGGATCCCTTAGCGGACAAGGCCCTCGTCGTTACCCTTTATATTACTCTGGGATGGGAGGGTTGGGTGCCCTTCTGGCTGGTGGTGGCTGTGGTTTCGCGAGATGCCATCATCGTCTCGGGGGCCATGGTCTTCCACTACCTGACTGGTGCCTTAGAGATCGCCCCGACCTATTTGTCCAAGGCCAATACTACAGTGCAGCTGGCCCTATTGGCCTTCATCCTTGTTGAAGCGGCGGGTGGACTAGATCTTGCCGCTTGGCGAGGCTACCTGGCATGGCTTGTATTGATTACTACCGTGGGCTCCGGATTGCAGTACATTATCCTATGGTTACGCAAAGTGACCCACTTTGAAGATGCGACCGAGTAGTCCCTTGGTGGATCAGCTACCCCTGAATTTAGAGCGTACCGATCGCCACCGGATGGAGCTTTTCCATTGCGGGGTAGGGGTTGAGGAGGCTTGGGCTCAGACCGAAGCGATAATCGAAAGGCGGGCTCGATTTGCCTTCCTCTGGGGCGAAAGTGGCTCGGGTAAGACCCATCTCTTGGAAGGGGCGGCGCAACGGGGTTTCGGCTCCTATCTGGATTTGGGGGCTGTCCAGCCCGAGGTTGCAAAGGTGGGCTGGGAGCCCGAGCTTTTACTTGACGCCTTACCTGGCGATGGCTTGGTTGCCCTAGACAATGTGGCCGTCGTGGCGGGGGATGCGATTTGGGAGCGCGCCCTCTTCCAACTGTACAACCGGCTCTTTGAGGAAGGGGGGCGTCTCTTGGTTGCGGCTGAAACAAGTCCCTACGGTCTGGGTTTGGCTCGGGAGGAGCTGCGGACCCGGCTCTTGTGGGGAGGAAGCTATCGTTTGGGCCGGCTAACCGATGACGAGCGCCTCATGGCCTTGCGAGGTCACTTCGCTGCTAGGGGCTTGGAGCTTAAGGAAACGGTGGGGGTCTTCCTTCTGCGTCATTATCCTCGCAATATGCACCAGCTCATGGGCGTTGTAGAACGGCTCGATCTCGCGGCACGGGCCGAGCAGCGCCGTCTTACCCTGCCCTTTGTTAAGTCCCAATTGGGCCTTTAGTTACTAGGGCCTGTCTGCAAACGCCTCTAAGCCCGTTACGGTTTTTATAGGATGCGA
>CAYVMM010000061.1:0-7535 GCA_964452535.1 uncultured Gammaproteobacteria bacterium
GCCCCTCCAAATCAAGGCCGCTCCCCACGCCTGCAAGAAGGACTCGCTCCCCGGGCTGGGCCGCACACAGATTGGCCTGGCGCATTGGGCGAGTAGGCGCGGCGACCAACGGATCGTAAAGCGGTGCCCATAGGGTGTAGGCACGGCGCAGGCTCACCGTTAAACTCCGCTGGCCCAAGCCCTTCGGCTCATCTCAGGAACCCCCCTTCCCATTGCCAAGGCTTCGGATGTAGGCGATGAGGGCCTGCAGATCCTTCTTGGGGAGGTCAGTATAGCGATTGGGCATGATGGCCGGGAAGCCTTTCACCACGGTGGCATTCGGCTTAAGGATCGACTCGCGGATGAAGTCCGCGTCGGCGGTGACGGTCTCCCCTGTCTCTAAGGCAACCTGCGATCCCCAAAGGCCCTTGAGAGTCGGTCCGGTACTGCGAGTGCCGTCAGTAGTATGACAGCCCGAGCAGCCCTGGGCATTGTAGACCTCCTTGCCCCGAGCCACCTGGGGCGACAGCGCTTCGCCTTCCGTCCCCTCCTGAGCCTCTCCCAGCTCGCCTGCCTTGAGCTTAGCTGGCGGATTGCCCAGGGATACCAGATAGGCGGCCAAGTCGCGCAGATCCCGATCGGAAAGGTGCGCATAGGAGGGCATGATGGATTCTGGCTTGAATTGTTGGGGCCGCTCAAGATGATCGATGTGATAGCTCATATTGGGGATCTGCTGGCCGATAATCGTCAGGTCGGGGCCATTACGCTGCGTCCCCAGGAGGGTAAAAGGGTAGTTAGCGAAATCCCCCGCCTGGCTAACGTCACCCTCTCCGGCCCCTACGGCCCATCCCGTAGGGATGTCTTCGTCCCGGATATACTGGGTATGGCAGTAGACACAGCCCTGCGCCAGGTAGATCTGATAGCCCCGGTAAGGCTCGCCTTGGAGACCCGAGCCTGCGGGATCGGTCAAGGTTTCCCCCGGTGCCCAGTCCCAGGCCTGCTCAGTGGCCCCGAGGTTGCCTACCTCGACTGCTACAATGATGTAGAGCACCAGGGTAAAAAGGCTTAAAGCGATGACCAGGGCCCCAGCAGCATGGTACTTACCGGTAGTCGCTCGCTCCTCGGGATCGCCATGTCGGCCGTAGAGGGCCCAGAACAGGAAGGCCAGGAGGCCAGCGAGCACAATCGCGATGAGCACCCAGAAGCCGGCACCGACCTCCGCGAAGGAGCGAGGCGCTTCAAAGATTGTCGCTACTGCCTGACCGGGGAAGGCCAGTCCCACCCCAAATATTGACGCAATCCGAACCGGAAGGCTCATGCCTTTGCCCCTTCGGTCGCTCCCCCCATCGGCGCTGATAGGGGCTCAGTGGCTTTTACCGGGACCTCGTCCATGCCTTCTTCGAAGGGGCGACCTCGCCAGAGGCTGGCCAGCAGTAACCAGACAAAGGCGAGAAAGCCGGCGGCAAACACTGTTCCCATGATTGTCCGGGAAAGGCGGGGGATCCAGGTCACGGTCAGGGTCTCATAGATCGTATTGCCGAGAAGATTGACTGAGGCCCCGGTAGCCACGCCGGCCCAGGTAAAGCCAACGTAGAAGGCGGGGAAGAAAATGGCCAGGCTCCAGAAGCTCACCGCCGCCCAGCCCCGGCTATAGAACTGGCGTCCGGTAAGCCGAGGGAACATCCAGTAGATCGCAGCCATGGCGTAACAGGTAAAGGCGCCGGCTAACGCCAGGTGGGCATGGGCCTGGACCCACTCGGTGAAGTGGACATACCAATTGACGGCATGGGTCGCCTGGAAGGGGCCCTGGATGCAGGTAGCCAGGTAGAAGAGGGTGCCCAGGGTAGCGAAGCGCAGTGGGTAACTGTCCACGATCCGACGCCAGTTGCCACGCGGCGTCCCCAGAAAGTTGACCACCACAGCGAGCACCGGGATGCCGAGCAGGACCGAGGAGATCACGGCGAACTCGTTGATCCAGGCCGGTACCGGCATCTGCAAGAAGTGATGCAAACCCGCCCCGGGATAGAAGGCCATCAGCGTCCAGAAGCCCACGAGGGACAGCTGATGGGAGTACAGCGGCTGTTGCGCAGCCAAGGGGGTGATGTAATACGCAATGCCTAGCCCGAGGGGGGTGATGATCATGCCCACGGCATTGTGCAGCCACCAGGCCTCGATAACCTGGTAGCCGGTCCCTGAAAAGGCGAGCACCAAGAAGTTGCCCACCAAATAGGTAAAGATGGTGGTATAGAGGCCACCCAGCAGATACCAAACTGAAACATAGAGCCGCCGGGTGCGCCGCCGAAGAACGGTGCTATGGGCGCTGGTGACTACAGCAACCAGCGCGGCCACCCACATCAAATCCACCAATATGGGGGCCTCAGCGTACTCACCTGCCTGGATCGACAGCAGCCAATGCCCGGGAATGCCTGCCCAGATCAGGATGAGATCAATCACCATCGCCGCGTTCCAAAGCCACCCGGCCCCATAGGCCAGCCCGGGCCATTCCAACGACACCCCGGCCAAGCGGGGCAAGATGTAGAAGAGAGCGGCGACGAAGGCCATTATTAGCCAGCCATAGATCACCAGGTTGGTGTGCATGACCCGTATCTGACTGTAGGATAGATCCCAGTCCACCAAGAAGTTGAGCCATTGAGGAGCTAGGAACTGCAGAGACTGTAAGACCCCTAACAAGGGGCCCAACACCAGCCACACCAGTGATGATCCAAACCACAGACGGATGGCACGCTCGGCCATGGCATTTCCCTTTGCGGCGAGATGAGTTAAGCGATCCGAGGCACAGGGCATGGACCAAGCTAGGAAAACCCGGCCACCGCCCCCCAGGGAGCTCGTTCCGGCCTTTCCTGATGCAGACCGACTCCGGCTTTAGCCCTCGCAATCGGTTTCTGAGAAGGCCCCTTTTGGACAAGGGACAACCGATCCTATACTGGAACCAGTTTGGATCGAATTGACCGGCATCAATTTTCCAAGGCTCCGGCAAAAGGGTGAGCCGGACGCACCCCTCTCCACTCCCTTGCCCAATCAAGCCCACGAGGCACCCCGAAGGGCATCGGGCAATAAAGCCGGGATTGCCGCCTCCTAGGCGTCAATGGCATGACGCTTCAGATCCTCCAATAGCACAACTTCAAGGGCATTCTCCTCGGTAGAGGCCAAGCGAACCGGCGGCGCCATCCCTACTTCCAGGGCCTCTTGCCAGCGAGCAGCACAGACGCACCAACGGTCCCCGGGCTCCAACCCTGGAAAACCGAACTCCGGGATGGGCGTCCGTAGCTCATTGCCTTGACTCGCACTGTATTCCAGGAACGCCTCGGTAACCTCAGCACAGACGCTATGGTTGCCCAGATCCCGGACATCGGTCTGACAAGAACCATTGCGGAAGAAGCCCGTGGGCGGGTCAATCCCACAAGGCTCAAGCTCGCCACCGAGCACATTGCGGAAGATCCGTCCGGTCATAGCCACCTCGACTGACTTTGCTTTGTCATGATCGGTTGGGAGCCGAAGCCGACAGGCTATGCCAAAAGAGTCTAGCCAGACTAGCCGCCCCTCGTCCAACAAAGAAGGTATCACCCAAAGCGGGTAAAGTTATTCAGGGAGAACACGAACACAGTCACCTCAGCACCCTGGCAAGACTGACATTGCCTTTTGTAGAGGCCAGCTTGGCCATTCCATGGACCTCGTCCCACGTTCTGGAAGTCAGCTCTCGAAGAGGAGCTGCTCGGGGCGTGCGCCCAGCTCTTTGAGGGCTTCCGTAACTGTCTCCACCAATTGGGGAGGACCACAGGTATAGAAGTGCTGATCAAAGTCCTCAAGAGCCATTGCCAGATACTCCTTGCTAAGGCGCCCTTCGACGCAGCCTTCACCGCTCTCCCGGGTACAGAGGAATTGACAACGGTCCTCTAGGTAGTAGCGGAATTCCTGAGGGCAAATGATGTCGGCAGGCGTCTTGTTGGAAAGGATCAGGCGGTGGCCTTCCAGGGCGTTGTCCCGGGCAAGCGCCCGGATCATCGCCATAAAGGGCGTGAGCCCAGCTCCTCCGGCAATGAAAGTCCCCGGTCCCTTGTAGGTGAGCGTACCAAAGGGTTGGGACATCTGTAACTCATCGCCGGGAACAAGCCTGTTAAGGCGATCGGTAAACCCCGCATGCGCCGGGTAGCTTTTGATAGTAAATTCCAGAACCCGATCTTCGGGCAGTGAGGTCGGGGTGAAGGGTCGTCGCTCCTTCTCCCATCCCGGCTCATTAAGCGCCAGCATGACCGCTTGGCCAGGCTGGAATTCGAAGCCTTCCGGGCGCTCCACGATGTAACGCCGGACATCACGGGTTACCCGTTCGGTCATCAGGACGGCAACGGTGTAGTCCATGGCGATTCTCCGGAGTCGTTAGGCTTATCAAGGGGGGCAAATCCAGTATTTGGATCGGCCTGGTAACAGGTAATCCGCTCCAGGGTCCCGCCCTTCGGGCACCCCCGCACTCGCTCCTCAGCCGTTACCGGGCTGCTGCCGCTGACTGGATTGATGTTCCCCTTAACAACATTATCAGCCAGCTACTCACAGTGAAGAGTCGAAGGTGTCCGTGAGGGTATGGATCACGTAGAAGGAGGCTGCGCGGATGAGGTTGGTCAAGAAGGCCCGACCAGGTTGCTTTTCCAGTAGATGCATTCGGACAAGTGGGGGCCGTCGGCGGTGGGCGCTTTCTCTTGTCACCGCCGAACGGTCTCCCGAGTGACGCGCAACTCCCTGATTAGGGTGTGCCTTAGGATGCGCCCCTGACCGAGTGCTAGCTAGATTCCCAGATGCGCGGAGTTGTGATGGCCCTCATGATCACATACTGGAAAGCACAACCCGGCCATTATGCGGCTGAGTGGGTCGACTATTGTTACCCATCACTTCTTTAAAGCGCTCTATTTGCCACCGAGCAAGCTCCTTGGTGTCTTTAATGATGTACCAGCGCACTCCCTCGGTGCATGGTGGTGTGGTTAAAGAGCCCGTGTAGTAGTAGTACTCTTTATTGGGGGGCAGCAGGTCCGCAACGTTAACCTTAACGTCTTTTACCGATTTCTTGGATTGAGCATGAGTAGGCATATTTTGCCAAATGGGCTCTAGGGCCTCGTTCTTGCTTCCCCGCTCAAATAATACGGTCACAACAGCGAGCTCGCCTTCCGCATTCTTATGCACCGCGTGCATCTCGAGCGGGTAAGACTTGCCATTGATCTTATGCTCGCTCGGGCTATGAAAGTGGAATTGGCGCAGCTTGTAGCGCCTACCCCTTACCTTCATCTCCGCATCCGACTGATAGTTGACTTTAATGGTGTGGCCGTCGTTAACAACCGCCAGCTCAGTATCCGTATAAGCAAAATTAATACTACTTAAAACGGACTTGACTGTGTGAGTGATATTGATGGGCGACTCAATCGCACCCGTCCTGCACTTCCTGAAATCTTTGCTCAACTCAGCCCAGTGGGTGGGTCCCTTTTCGCCGCGGTATCCCCACCTGGGCTCACTGTGGCTCTCATTCGAAGCCATGAGACCGGCCAAGGCCATCATTCCCACCACGGTGAGGGAATTGGCTTTCCTCATAATGGATTCCTCTTTGTCTTATGATTAGATCCGTACTCTCCTTCCCGAGGTCAAGGTCGAAATTAGACTAGATTATTCATAGGCCAGATCGCAAGAGCAATCCTTTACTCTCTCTAAGGAACAAGGGACGGTGCAGGGGATCAATGTTAAGCGACGGATTTATTCAAGGAGGGACGCTCTCATGAGCATTGGTCGAATAGAAACGCCGATTGCCCGGGATAAGCCTACCGGTGCCGGTTGGCTCGGCTCCAAATGGCAAAACCGTATTAGCAAGGATCGCGGAAGAAGACCTCCAAGAGGCGGATCAGATGATCCTGGTCAAGGGCGCCGGCGCTTTCGCGTGCCGAGTGCATAGCCCAGAGGGGGCTCCCCACATCCACCGTACGCAGACCTAGGCGGGCTGCCAGGACAGGGCCGATGGTGGAACCGCAAGGGAGATCATTGCGGTGGATGTAGCATTGGTAGGGAGTGCCCGCGATTTCGCTCAGACGAGCGATATAGGCCTCTCCCCAATCGTCGGTAGCGTAGCGCTGCGCGGCATTTATCTTGATCACGGGGCCTTCATTAACCTGGACTCGATGCTGATCATCATAATGGCGAGGCCAGCTCGGATGGTAGGCATGAGCCATGTCGGCCGATAGCAACCAACTCGCTGCCTTCCCCCTGTGGTAATCGGCATGGGTTAGCCCCAGGCCCGAGGCAATGCGCTCCATGACAGTTTCCAAGAAGTCACCTCCGGCCCCCTTATAGGACTCCGAGCCCACCTCCTCGTGATCGAATAGGGCAGCCACTGCTATGCCTTCCCCCTTTTCCCTTGCCCTAGGCAAGGCCGCTAAGGCCGCATGACACGAAGCCAGGTTATCGAGCTGGCCATCAGCAATGAACTCCCCGTTTGCCCCCCAGAACGTGCCGGGCTGGTTATCCACAACAGCTAACCTCCAGGACAGCAGATCGCCCGGCTCGCCTCCTGCCTGTTCGGCCAGGAGGCGTCGGAAATCCTCCTGGGCCGACAATTCCTGGGAAAGCCTCCTAAGGAAAAACGTCAGTTGATCCTGGTAATCGAGCTTCAGTCCTTCGCGATTAACTTCTCTGTTCAGATGGATAGCGAGGTTGGGCAAGCGCACCAGTGGTTCTTCAAAATGGACCAATTGGGCCCGTACTCCCGCCGTTGCCGCCGAGTCGCGCAGAAAGACCCGACCGGCTAGGGTTAGATCGCGGTCGGCAAAAGAGGCCAGAATCGGGCTGCCGTAGATCTCGGCCCCCAGCGCGGTCAGAGGGTCCTGAGTCAATGCCCCATTCGGCTTCACCCGGAAACCGGGGGAATCGGTGTGGGCCCCAACAATTCGAAAGCCCGAGGAGCCAAGGCCCCGCTCACCGACTGTAAAAGCAATCAAACTGGCGTCATCCCGAATGACGTAATAGCTTTCACCTGGTCTAAGGGACCACGGCCGGGCCTCTTCCAATTGATGGAAGCCACGCCGCTTCAGAAGCTCAGCGGCCTCAGCGACCGCGTGCCAGGGACTGGGACTGGCATCGATGTAATCCATCAAGGCTCGGGCCCGATGGGCGGACTTCGAATCGCTCATTGCCATTCCCATGTCGGTTCGGGGTGTAACGCAATGCAGTAGCAAGTCGCTCCCCGACCCAAGGGGGACCCATTCGCCAGGGATCGCACCATTATGCAGGTGGACAAGTTTGATTTCCTCCTTCCCGAGACCCAGATCGCCCAGTATCCTGTGGAACCGGCTGATACCGCCCGTCTCCTTGAGGTCCGTCCAGACGGTATGGCCGACCATGAGGTGCGCCATCTGCCTCGCTTGCTCAGCGCCGGCGATCTCCTCGTTTTCAATGACACCCAGGTGATCCCGGCGCAACTGCTAGGACAGCGTGGCCACGCCCGGATCCGAGTCACATTACACAAGCATGCCGGCCAGGACGGGGTGTGGCGGGCCCTCGCTGGCCCC
>CAYVMM010000062.1:0-7479 GCA_964452535.1 uncultured Gammaproteobacteria bacterium
GTCACTGCGTTCCTCGCGATGACAGGCTCTGTTTGCGATGACGCCAAGATCGGGGTTGGATTGGTTTTTCTTCCCCCCACGCTCATCGGCCGAATGTGGCTTTACTTTCGGAGGAACGGATTCTCAACCCGAACGCCTTCAATGACTTGTCCAGGATTGAGATCTTCAGACAACAAGATCTCGACATTCCCCTGCACGGCAGCCGCCAAGATCATTGCATCCCAGAAGGAAAGCGTATTCCGTTGTTGGATTTCGGATGCGTGGAGAACCGTATTGCCAGTGGGAGCCTCCACCTGCCAGGCACAGTAGGCACCGACCAAGCCTCGCGCCTGGGTGAGTGACAAGGGTTGCGGGATCTTGCGGGTCACGTTGACGTAGAACTCCTGGAGTACTTGAACACTGATAACCCCCGTCTCGCTCTCCCATAACGTTCGGAGCTTGGCCGCAGCTTGTTCGTGCTTGTCTCCGGCGTCGAGGTCATGGGCATAGATCAAAACATTGGTATCGACGAACTGTTTAGCGCTCATGGAGTTCGTCGCGAGAGGCCGGTTGCCCACCCCAATGGAAGCCGGTATCGAGAACCCTTAGCGCGTAGCGCTTTGATTGCTCGTATTCCTCGGATTTCTTGACGATCTCTGCCAATTCCTCGGTAAGCATCCCACTCACTGATTGTGCGCGCTTGGCCGCGATCACTCGAATTTTCGCCAGCAAATCCTTGTCCAGTGAAAGGGTGATGTTCTGCTTCATAGAGCCCTCGCAAGGAACGTTGCAATTTTCCCGTCGCACTTCGCACGATAATACGTATAGCACGTGGAACACGTGCGAACAATGGGAGGCACGCCAAGCTCTGACGGGGGAGCCGTCGTTGCGAGGCTCCGGAGGAGCCGAAGCCATCTCGGTGGTGCACCACCGGGGTCAGAAAGGGCGATTCCAGCCGAGGTGCTCTCCCAACAAGATCGCTTCGTCACTGCGTTCCTCGCGATGACAGGGCTAGACTTCCCTGCGAGATCGCTTCGCTTCGCCCGCGATGACGGGGCCTGTTCTACTCAAAAGTGCCCTCCCGGCGAGATCGCTTCGGCGCTGCGCGCCTCGCGATGACGGGAAGACGGTCGTCATTGCGAGGCTCCGGAGGGACCGAAGCAATCTGGCAGAAATCAGCTCGTCATTGCGAGCCCTCGCAGAGGGCGAAGCAATCTCGTTGGCACACCGCCGGTGTCAGAAAGGGCGATTCCATCCGAGGTGCCCTCCTAACGAGATCGCTTCGTCGGCTACGCCTCCTCGCGATGACGGGCCTTGTTGGCGATGGCGGGTCGTGCTCCCAATGAGCTCACTTTGGCGCTTCGCACCTCGCGTGAAAGGCTAGGCTCCCCCGAAGGAGCGCTTCGCTGACACTCGCAATGAATTGTCAAGCGTTGACCCAGAATGACGAGGGAGGGGGGAGGACTGGGGTTAGCTCGCCTGAGTGAGGCGCCTGTCCTGCGCCTGGGATTGCTCCCTGCCATCGCCTCCTCGGCGGTACTCTGGGACCAAGGTCTGGAGGAGCTCAGCGATCCGGGGCTCTCCCCGTGCACAGGCCGTATACAGCTCCTCAAGGCGGTCCATTAGACGATTCCAGTCCTCCAACCGATGCTGGGCCAGCAGGATCTTCTGGTGAGCGGTCGGCAGGAGCGCCTCGGCCTCGTAGAAGAGCTCCTCGTGGAGCTTCTCGCCCGGTCGAAGGCCAGTATAGGTAATCTCAATCTCTTGGCCGGGGACTTTGCCCGACAGCCGGATCATCTGCTCGGCTAGGTAGCGGATGGCAACGGGCTTGCCCATCTCCAGCATGAAGATCTCCCCGCCCGCCCCGATGGTCTCCGCCTGGAGGATCAGCTGGCAGGCCTCGGGGATGGTCATGAAGTACCGGGTGACCTCGGGGTGGGTGACGGTGACCGGGCCGCCGGCCGCGATCTGCTCCCGGAAGACTGGGATCACGCTGCCAGCGGAGGCCAAGACATTGCCAAAGCGCACCGTCATGAAGCCTGTGGCTGAGCGGGCATCCAGGTTCTGGCAGAAGATCTCGGCGCTCCTTTTGCTGGCTCCCATGACATTGGTCGGGTTGACCGCTTTGTCTGTGGAGATCAGCACGAACTTAGCCGTCCCGTAGCGATCTGCTGCCTCGGCCATGTTGCGGGTCCCGAAGAGGTTGTTGCGAGCCGCCTCGCGAGCCTGGTGTTCCAGAAGGGGGACGTGCTTATAGGCGGCGGCATGGAAGACGATCTCAGGCTGGTGGTTATGGAAGAGCTGCTCGAGTATCGTGCGGTCCCGAACATCAGCCAGGGTTGAGTAGAGGGTGAGCTCGGGGTAGCTCTGCCGGAGCTCGCGATCGATGCGGTAGAGGTTGAACTCATTGACCTCGAGGAGCACCAGGGCAGCTGGCTGGTACCAAGCGACTTGGCGGCAAAGCTCGGAACCGATGGAACCGCCGCCGCCGCTGATGAAGACCGTTTTTCCTTGGAGGTCCTGCCCGATGGCCTGGGTATCTAGCTGCACGGGCTCGCGGCCCAAGAGGTCTTCGATGGCGACTTCTTGGAGATCGGTGAACTGGGCCTTGCCGGAGACCAAGTCCTGCAAGCGGGGCAAGGTGCGGAACGAAACCCCGCTTTCCTCGCACAGCCCCACAGCCCGCTGCATTTGCGTGTTAGAGGCCGAGGGCATGGCAATGACAACCAGGTCGATGCGGTCATTCGCCACCACTGTGGAGAGCTCCTGAAGCCCGCCGAGCACGGGAAGGCCATGGACTTTGGCCCCTTGAAGGGCGGGGGCGTCGTCCAAGAAGCCCACAACCGCATAGTCTTTCTGATCGGCTAGCTCCCGGGCCAGCATTCCGCCTGCTGCCCCGGCCCCAAGGGCAAGCACACGTTGAGCCACTGTGCCTTTGGTAGGTCGTCCGTGACGATCTTTCCAAGTCCGGAACAGGAGGCGTGGCCCACACAGGAAAGCGGTTAGGAAGAGGGGATAAAGAACGAGGATTGACCGAGGAATGCCTTCCAAGCGGTTCCATAGAAACAGGAAGCCCGCTATGGCCAAGATTCCCCCAACCACCGCTCGGACGATATTCAGGGCATCGGAGAGGCCGGCAAAGCGCCATACACGGCGATAAAGGCCGATCCACCAAAAAACAAAGGCCTGGATGCCCACTACAGGGCCCAGGCTCTTCAGGGCGGGTGCCCAAGTCATGGCGCTGGGGTGGAGGTCCTGCCGGACCAGGAAGGCCAAAAGCCAGGCGCCTGCCACCATTAGGAGATCGTGTAGGACAACAAAATGGCGTCGATTGCTCAGGGATCGCTCGGCCATGGAAGGCCCCCCTTTTTTGGGCCGATCAATGGATGCCGGCAGTTAAAAGCATACCACCCAGGGGAAGATGCTGCGCAAGCTTTTGGAAAGCCCGGCAAAGAATCGCCTGTTCCGGACGAAGTCGGGCTCCTAAGGGGGAATGGAATGGGCTTTTCTGACCCATCGCTCCCATAGAAGCCCATTGAGAAGCCTTTTGGGTGCCCAATCCTGCGGTTTCGAAGGCCGAACCGAGGCCGCGCTGACGGTCGCTGCCTAGTGGCAATAACCGTGCGATCGAATGGCCCCGGTTGTTTTCTCGGTGGAAATGGGCGACCCTTCCAGCTCCCCCAGTGGCAAAGGGGATGGAAAAAGGGAACCCATTGAGCGGATCGGTAACGGTCGTTGGCGGCGAAAGCCAATCACTCCAAGGGACGGTGGCCCCTGTCCGACCGTTCGTTCCCCTAATTGGCTTCCCCGTATGCGGTTGGGCCCTCTGCCGTACGGGTCGGATTCGTCTCCGCGAACCTGACGGGTGAGGCCATGACCTATTTTTTACCGTTTTCCCTGTCGCTGCTTCTTATCGGTGGACTCATTCCCGTATCGCACCGGTTGGGCTGGGTGGACCGGCCCGGCGGCCACAAGCGCCATCGCCACGCTACTCCGGTGATCGGTGGGCTGGGCATCGCGGTCGGCGTCCTGGCGACCCTGGCTTGGCTAGAGCCCCTAGTCGCGGCCTGGGAGGCCTATCTGTCAGCCTCCCTGGTGCTTCTCGCCCTGGGTGCCTGGGACGACCACATGCCCTTGCCGGTCCTCCCGCGAATGGTTATTCAAGCCCTCGGCGCTTATTGGTTGGCTTCCCAAGGGGGCATGGTAGTGACCTCCCTAGGCAATTATCCCCTGGTGGGCGAACTGACGCTGGGGCCGTTGGCCGTGCCCTTCACCATCTTGGCAACGGTTGTCCTAATGAACGCCATCAATGTGCTGGATGGTCTGGATGGTCTGTTGGGTGGGGTTGTGATGGCCATGCTGGGGGGGTTGGGCCTAGCCGCCTTCACTGGCGAGGCTGAGGCCTATGGCCAGCTGGCCTTAATGGTGCTGGCGGCGGTAGCCGCCTTCTACGTCTACAATTTCCGCTGGCCGGGCCGGAACCGGGCGTCGGTGTTCCTGGGCGACGCCGGCAGCACCTGGCTGGGCTTGACCCTGGCCTGGCTCGCCATCGGGGTCTCCCATACCGAACCGGCTGCCCTGGACAAGGTCGCGGTACTCTGGGTACTGGGTCTGCCGATAATGGATATCCTGAGCACCGTGCGTCTGCGCTGGACCCGTGGCAAGCACCCCATGCTTCCGGGCCGCGAGCACATTCATTTTGTCTTGCGGGACAGCGGCTTATCGGTGAATGCGACGGTAGCCGTTGTCACCGCCCTCACGGGTAGCCTGGGTCTGATTGGGGTCGGATTGGCCGAGTGGGGCGTGAGCGATATTTGGCTCCTGGGGGGCTACGTGGCTCTGGTGTTGAGCTATGCCAAACTGATGAGGCATCTGTGGTACGGGATTGAAAGATAGGAGCGAATGACCGGCGGGGCCTTTCAGCGAGCGGAGCCGAACCGCCCTTCGCCCGACGAAGTCGGGCTCCTACAGAGGGAAGGGGGTTGATTGGCCATCCCCCGGCCCCTCGTGGGCCGTAGGAGCCCGATTCATCGGGCGAAAGAGGATTGGACGAACCGTTGGTACCCATCTCAAGGCGGTTGCACCGGGGGCTTGCGAACCGGTTAATGCCACAGACCGCTGCCCCGGAAACCGGGCTCCGGAAACGGCGCTGCCGCCACTGAGTCTGCCGCAGTGTGGGTGACCAGCAACGTCCATTCCCCATCTCGCAGGGCATAAGCCGCTGTACGCGCTTGCGGTGCCAGAAAGAGGGGCGTCATTGCCCGTTTCGGGGAGGGCGAAGCAATCGGGCTGGTGCATGGCCAAGGGCCTAGGGAGTCGTTCCATCCGAAGTGCCGTCTCTACGAGATCGTTTCGTCGCTTCGTTTCTCGCGATGACAGGCTTTGTTGGCGATGACGGGGGTCGGGTAAGCGGTCCCCGAAATCGAGACTCGCTGAAATAAAGGAACCGCTGTCCCTAGGTCCCTCGCAAGACTCCCCCCATGGCCGAGGCCCTCTTGATGAGGAAAATTGGCCAGGCACTCCGCGGTATTACGCGCCGGGGCATAATGGCTCAGCGAGTGCTTGATCAGCCCCTAGACGGGCCAAAATGCGCCCTGATCCGCAAGGAGGGTTGTCTTCCCACCCACGGTAGGCCACTGTGATTTTTTCTAGGCCCATTCTAGGGAGGCAGGGAGGTTAATAAGCTCCTCATTTGTATCGTTTGAACCATAAAAAAGGGGGGAATCTATGCGGTCTCTAGGCCGTTATTCAAATCGCCCAATGCTTGGAGCCATAGCCGGGCTGGCTTGGGTCGGCTGGGCTGTTAGCATCCCCCCGGCTCATGCCATTGACACCTTCTTCGTCGGTGCCCGGGGTCAGGCTATGGCCGGCGCCAATACCGCTTCAGTGAACGATACCACCGCCCAATACTATAATCCCGCAGCCTTTGGTTTCTTTAACCTGCGTGGGCCCGAAGGTGCGCGGCTTCCCATGGATAATAACAACCTAGGCCGCAAGACCTACGGCTTCCATCCCAATGCCGGTATCGGCTACCGGGTAACCGGCGAGGCGGAAAGCTTCCTTGATCGGCTTGCACAAACCGAGCTTTCCCAGTTCAGTGACGGGATCGATAGCGACTCCGAGATCCAAAGGCTTGTCCAACTGACCCATGACCTAACGGGCGTTAATACGCCCGGAACGGGCCTTATGGCCGATGCGAATGCTGCCGCCGCCTTCCGTATTGGCCACTTCGGCATCGGCCTAAGGGGTATGGCCCAAGCTGTGGGGCAAGTGGGCAGGCTTGACCGGAGCAATCTCGGGGACAGCATCAATGGAGGGAGAGTCCATGCCGTTTTTCGATTCGCTGGACGCTCCCTTGATGATAACCCCCGGGACGCCCTCTCCGAGAGGAATATCAACACACTAGAAGATGCTGGATACACCTCTAAAGACATTCATGCCCTCGATGATCTCGTTCAGGAGGCCATAGCGGAGGGCGACTTCGATCCCCAGAACTTGGATGGGTCAGTGGGGCTTTTGGCCGATGCGGCCTCCAGCAGCGGCCCGATCGAGGACAACAAGACAGCGGTTGCCTTTAGAGGTTTCCGGTTGATCGAGATCCCAGTCACTTACGGCTACGCGATTAACAATCACCTCTCCCTTGGGGGCAACCTTAAGTTCATGCGGGGCCGCGTGTATGGCAACCAGATCCTCGTCTTCGACGAGGACAACGATGATATTATCGGCAAGAGCCGCGAGCGCTTTAAGGAGAGTGACCAATTCGGCATTGACCTTGGCCTTATGGGCCGATGGGAGAGGTTTCAGTTCGGAATCATGGGGCGCAATCTGAATAGCCCCGAGTTCGATGGCTTTACTTTCACCGGCGCAGAGGGCCAGAGCCAACGCGTCGAGAAGGTCACGCTAGAGCCTCAGGTACGCGTAGGCATCGCCTTTATCCCCATCAATACCCTTACCTTCGAACTCGACGCGGACCTCACCCAAAATGCGACCTTATTAAATGGGTTCCAAACTCGCTTCTTGTCCGCTGGTCTCGAGTGGGACATTCAACGCATCCTGGCCCTACGGGCTGGAATCTACGAGAACCTCGCCGAGAACGATGTCGGTCGTGTTATTACTGCGGGCTTAGGCCTGAACATGAAGTTTGTCCGGTTGGATATTGCCGGGGCCGTGTCTACCCAGAGCGCGGAGGTGGATGACAACGAGGTTCCTAGCGAGGCCCGGGCCACTGTGCAGCTTAGCGTTGACTTCTGATAAAGAAAGCGATCATTTTTCTCTCTGAGCATCATTCCCCACGAGATCGCTTTGCTACGCTCGCGATGACGGGAAGGGGGCGCTCGCGATGACGGGGCCTGTTCTGCTCAAAAGTGCCCTCCCGGCGAGATCGCTTCGCTACGCTCGCGATGACAGGAAAACGGCGGCGGTGGTGCCCGCCCTGCGAGATCGCTTCGTCACTGCGATCCCTCGCCAAGGACGAAGCCATTTTAGGGCTCAGGCCACTAA
>CAYVMM010000063.1:0-7237 GCA_964452535.1 uncultured Gammaproteobacteria bacterium
GGCGGCCCGTTCGCTGTCGGTCCAGGGGACTGGGGTGACGCGCGGCTCCGGCGCCCAGACCTTCTCCTCAATACGTGTGTAACTCGCAATGTGCGCCCGATAGTATAACGTTCTCTCACCGCTTCCCTTGCGCCTGGAGAAAATCACCAGGCGATTGCCTATGGCGTCGCCATCATGAGTGACGCTATAGTCGCCGGACACGTAGGCCTGCCGGCTGACCACATAGTGGCCAGTCTCGCTAGGCAGGGCGAGAGTCGCCTTGAATGGCCCCGGCTCGTCATTGAAAGCGAGCTTGAGCTCCACATTCCAGGCATCGGCTTGCTGACCGGCCGTCAGCGGAAACTCCAGGAGCGTAATCTTGTAAACGAATACCCCCAAACCGATGACCGCAAGGACTGCCGCCAGGACAAAGACATGAAGATTGCGCTGCATTGGTTAATCGTCCACTGCATCGACGGCGGGACCGAGGCATGTGGGCTCGCGCGTAAAGGTGGCGCCGGAATCGACCAGCGCCACGCCTTGCAAAAACTCACGACCGAGCAGCATGCGAGTGGAGAAGCCGCTGCGGTCGGTCAGGTTCACTTCCACCTTGCGATGGATGTGATCCATGCAAAGCGCTAAGACGATCACATAACGGCGCTGCGACTTCTCATCCGTCTGCTTGATCAGCACCGTATCCTGGATCGGTGCCTCATAGCGGATCGTCTTTTGCTCAAATTCCGCCTGCTCATCTTCATCCTCAGCCAAGACAACGTCGAATCTCACCCAATCCTCGCCGTCCTTCTCAAAGGACTCGATATTCTCCGCGTGCAGAGAGGCGCTTTCTGCGCCCGTATCGTTTTTGGTCCCTAATGTAACCCCTAGAGCGGGGATTCGAACGTCTTCCTTCCAGCCGACGATCTCCCGGGCAGCCGCGTCGGCCGAGGTATGCACGGCCAACAGAGCAGCGATCACTACCGTGCCCGTGAGCAGTCGTTGCCTCATCAATTTCCTCTCCTTATTGGGCTGCCTCGAAACCGCATACCACACTGGTGCTCCCTTGCCTCGGCAAGGCTTCCGTTCCGGTAGCAGCTCGCGTCCCATCTTTATTTTCCGGTCGACCTTGCCCGCGAACCGGATAGGTCAGCCACATTTTGACTCCGCCCGACGGCACACCGGATTCGATCCGCAAAGAGGAGAGGCAAGCGCAATCGAGTCACAGATTCGCCCATACGTCCTTAGTCGGCATGGGGTGGCGGGATATCCGCTCAAGCGCGGTCATTGATTACCACCGAGGGGACTTACTATACACGGATTGCCCCATTCTGGCTTGATTACCCAAGCCGGTAAGGCGCCGATTTCCCTGAAGACCATTTCTCTGAAGGACCCCAAAACCGGGAGAGCTTGACAACTGGGCTTAGGCAATGACTGACTGCCCTTTGAGAGGGCCATACGAGGCAAGAGAACGTCCCAAGGGAAAGCCTGATACGGCTATTAGACATTAAGGGGAAAATCAATCAAGTCACCGGAACCGGCGTCTCATGGCAAAATTTTCGTTCTCCTTAGTACGCTTCGCTTCAGGCCCCTGGTAGGAGATCGCTGTAGCGCGATCGCCTTAGCGAGCATCAGAGCCCAATTCCGCATCGCCCACTAATGCGGACTCTGACACTAGTTTATCAGTGCCTGCTGCCGCTCTAAACCGAAATGACAAGAAATAACAAAGAAGTAATAAGCCAATGTGACCAAAATCGGGAGGGTCAGCATGAACCGATCAATTCGCCCGCGCGGAGCCGTCCTACTCTGCGGTTTGCTCTTGATAGCTGGATGCGCTTCGGTCGCGCGTCCCGATGCCCAATTGTCCCAAGCCGAATCAGCCATCAAGCACGCCGAAGCAAGCAAGGCGAGCGAGTACGCGCCTGTCCCACTCAGAAAAGCGGAAGACAAGCTCGAACAGGCGCACCGTGCCATGGATGACGAAGATTATGAGCAGGCACGCCGGCTTGCCGAGCAAGCGCTTGTGGATGCCCGCTTGGCAGAAACACGTACCAAGACAGAGCAAACCAAGAAATCGGCCCAAGATCTGGAGGCAATGATCCAGAGCTTGAAGGAAGAGATTGACCGACTTCAGGAAAATAGCTGACTATCCAAAAGGATAAAAAGGAGGAGGTACGCAATGGCGAAGGGCGTTATTTATGGCATAATTGGAGGGCTTGCTATACTATTGATCGCTGGCTGTTCTACAAAGACACCTCAAGCGCTTGAAAGCGCGATGCAATCTTACAATAAGGTAAGTAACGACAAAAAGATTAAAGAATATGCCCCTGTAGCGCTCTATGAGACACAACAATCGCTAGAAAAAGCAAAGAAAGCGGCCGAACAAGACAATGAGCAAGAGCTGGAGCATCTGGCCTATATCACCGAACAGCGGGCAGCGATTGCCCAAGCCCTCGCAGAAGGTGGTGAGGCCAAGTCCCGTATCGATCGGCTAGCGGAGCAGCGAGAGCAGATTCGGCTCCAGGTCCGCCAAACGCAAGCCGAGCGTGCCGAGCACAAGGCTCAAGAGGCTCAGTCAAAGGCCGAACGCCTTCAAGAAGAGCTCGCCCAGGCTCAAGCCCAGGTCAAGGAGACAGCACGCGGTATTGTGCTTACCCTGGGAGACGTCCTCTTTGAGTTCGACAAGGCCGCTCTTCTCCCCGGTGCAAGGCACAATCTAGAGCCCTTGGCCGAGTTTCTCAGAGAGCATGCAAAGCGTCAGCTCATCATTGAAGGCCATACGGATAATGTTGGGTCATCGGAGTACAATGAAAAGCTCTCATTGCGCCGCGCCCAAGCGGTCCGAGAATATTTGATCGGGCACGGGATCGACAGGAACCGGATGACCACAGCGGGTTACGGGGAGCGGTATCCGGTGGCCTCCAACAATTCGGAAGCCGGCCGTCAACAAAATCGCCGAGTCAACGTTGTCATCCTTAAGGAGGGTGAGAATCCCCAACAGCATCTCAGGGAAGGCGCACTGCTTAGAAAGGGCCGCTAGCAAGGGCTAAGATTAGGGCAGCGTTTTGGGCTAGCACAGTACGCAAGGTCCGAACATACGCCATGCCGATCCCGGAATACTTCCGCAGTCCGAGTGCCCAGGTCGAGTGCCCAGGTATAGCCATCCGGTTAGGGAACAATAGGGTCAGCTTGGGGAGCTTGGCCCGTTTCAGGGTCTGATCGCCCGGAGAGTCGGGCTCTGAGGGCGGTTAAGGTAAGAAGGCAATTAAGAGCCCGGTCCAACCGCTCGCTCTGCTGCCGTACTTTGATGGCATGCGCTCCATCCGCAATCGAGCCACTTACTAAGAAGAACGACAGTTTTACCATGAGACGCCGGCCCGGTAACGGGTCAGTCTGTTTCCGGTTCAGCCATTTATGGATCTAACCAGAACGTGAGGGAGCAAGCCAGGAGCCCTAGACCAAGCCCTAATCCACTATCGGAGACCACCATGCCCATTGGGGAGTACTGTAACCGGGAAGTCGTCATTACCGATCGCAATCGCTCCATTCGGGATGCGGCCCAGCTCATGCGCAACCATCATGTGGGCGATCTGGTGATGGTAGAGCCTTTCGAGGGGGAGCGCATCCCCGTCGGAATCGTTACCGACCGCGACTTGGTCCTGGAGGTCCTGGCCCAAGAGGCGACCCCGGAAGAAGTAACCGTAGCCGATATCATGAGTGCTGAGCCCGCCCTGGCTCGGGAGGACGACGACCTCTGGGAAACCATGTTCCGCATGCAGAGCTGGGGAGTCCGGCGCCTGCCGGTGGTCAACGCCGACGGCGTCCTTCAAGGGATTGTCACCGTCGACGACCTGCTAGAGCTGCTCACCGAATATCTGTACGACCTGGTGAAGGTGGTTACGCGTGAGCAGGAGCGGGAACTCCAACGTCGCAGCTGAGCTCCTCTTCGGGGTCGACAATCTCGGGGACGGCGCTTAATCCAAGTGCAGGAAGGGGTAACGCGCCAAATCCGCGCGACCCCCCTCCCCCCCTTTCTACCCTACCTACCTTCCTAGAGGAAACCGCGGGTATATGGAGCCTAAGTTGTCGTCTTATAGTAACCTCCCCTTCTGCCGATCAGCAGATAGAGGATCAGCACCACGAACAGGGTGAACAATGTGCCAATTGACAGCCCCGTTGTGATCAGCAGGCCCAGAGCAAAGCGACTTTCGGCGCCGGCACCGTGGTGACGAAGACCAGGGGCCGCATGCCCAGCACCGTGGCCGCGATGGTCATCAGGATGGACCGAAGCCGAATGCCAACGGCTACCTCGATCGCCCGACGCTTGCTATGGCCCTAGGGTTGGAGCGGATTAGCGAAGGTCACAATCAGGATACCGTGCTTGCTGATAAGCCCGATGAGGGTCACAAGACCGATCCGAGTATGGATATTGAGATTGGCCACTCCTGGGTAGAGGAAAACCAGGACCCCGCCTAATCGGTGCTGTAACCCCTTGGCAAGAGTTCGGCTGCTTGGAGCATTCCTGCAACGCCTCGTGCAAGGCCCGAGGCTTGGCAGGGGGACCGAGAACGAACTGGACCGGCAGGCCGTCGCTGCCCGGAAGAGACGAGGGGACAAACGCCGCCGGGTCGATGGCGGGCTGAGCGTAGCTCTTCCTGGCGTACTGGCTTGATCACCATGGCAGAGCGCTCACTGGCTCCAAGGCTTGAGATGCATGATAGAAAGGGCACTGTTAAGGCCTCGATCAAGGCCCGTTCCACCTCGGATAGGGATTCCTCAATGAATTCGGTAGCGTCATAGACCACCGTCTTTTCCAGGTCGGCCGGATATTGCTCCTGGATTCGGTTTAGGCTCGCGTGCGCGCGGGGCACCACACTGCCTTCACTCGCTTGCCCGAGTGGAATTCAACAGGCAGTGCTTTCTCTGGACGGGGGTCGCCGCGACAACGGGGGAACGGCAACTAACCCTGGGTCAGGGGCAGCCGAGATTGGCTCAAACCGAGGGGATCGTCAAGGAAGCCCGGTCTGCACCGAGGAGTAATGGATAGGCCGCGACCATCCGATTCACGGTTTCGGCCCCCGACCAAGGGAGGTCACCGCCATGGCCACACCGCCCCTTTCGGATTCCGATAGCGAGCATCAGCCCCAGCCGAGCCTGGCCCTCGCCCTACTCCCAGTGGCCGTCACAATGGCCCTAATGGGAACCCAGCTCGCCCTATTCGACGAGTTCGCTCCTCAGATCCCATTAGTGCTCGGGATTGCCTTCACCGGTGTGCTGGCATGGAGCCAGGGCCATCGATGGCACCAGATGGAACGGGGCTTGTTCCATGTCGTCCACATTGGCCTGCCCTCCGTGGCAATCCTCATGACCGTGGGCATGATTATTGGCCTCTGGATCTTATCCGGGACTGTGCCTCTGCTGATCTATTACGGCCTGCAGCTCATTACGCCCCAGTTCTTTCTGCTAGCCGCTATGATCATCACCGCCGTGGTCTCCGTCGCCATTGGCACCTCGTGGGGAACGGTTGGAACGGTAGGGCTAGCCCTCGTCGGCATCGGCGACGGGTTAGGCATCCCCGTGGCTCTGACCGGCGGGGCCATCGTATCCGGCGCCTTCTTCGGCGACAAAATGTCGCCGCTTTCCGATACCACTAACTTGGCCCCTGCTGTTACCTCCACCGAGCTCTTTAGCCATATCCGCAACATGATGGCTACCACCATCCCCGCCCTAGTATGCGCTGGCACCGCCTTCTGGATCCTGGGACTAACCTACGCAGGTCAGGGCTACAAGGGGGAACGGATCCAGAGCCTCCTCACCGGAATCCAAGATCAGTTCGTCTTTACCCCTTGGCTGTTGATTCCCACCGTGATCGTAGTGGGCCTAGCGGTGCGCCGCTCTCCCGCTCTTCCTACCCTCTTTGCCGGAGCCCTAACCGGGGCAGCTACGGCCATGGTGGCCCAAGGCGCCTCCGTCCATGAGATCTTCACCGTCATGCAGAACGGCTTCAATAGCGCCACTGGCACGGCCTCGGTCGACAAGCTCCTCTCCAAGGGCGGTATCCAATCAATGATGTGGACCATCTCCCTCATCCTGATTGCGCTGGGGTTTGGCGGCATCCTGGAGCAAACCCGCTGCCTGGAAGTGATTCTGCACACCATCATGGTGCGGGTCCGGGATCGATTCTCGCTGGTAGCAGCAAGCACCGGTAGCGCGGTAGGCACCAACCTGATCACAGGGGATCCCTACCTATCGATTGCCCTACCGGGGCGCATGTTCGCCCCTGCCTTCCGCGGGCAAGGTCTTTCCACCCTCAATCTGTCACGATCGATCGAAGAGGGCGGTACCCTGATTAACCCTCTGGTGCCTTGGAGCGCTGGAGGGGCCTTTACAGCCGGGACGCTGGGCATCCCCACCCTTACCTACGCCCCTTTTGCCATTGCCTGCTGGCTGTCGCCGCTAATCGGCCTCCTCTATGCAGCAACAAACCGCTTCATGCCCCTAGCCAGCAAGAGGGAGAAACAACAATGGCAAGCGAACCAAGAACCGCTAATGATGTCAGGCGAGCTGGTGAATGTCGCTGAGCTCGATCCGGAGGAGCTGGAGCGGACCTTCGATCGTATTCGGGGAACTTAGGCGTTCTTCAAGGAACTTGAGAAGGACTAGGTGAACCTCTAGGGAGCGATAATCGGGATATAGCGGGGTTACTCCGGGCCAACGCTACAGCAGCTCATGCTCCGCCTTGATGGAGTGGTCAATCTGATCGCCCGCTACTGGACTAGTGGAAGGAACCGCTGATCCGCTTTCGACAGGGGTCATCTCTTTATTCCCCCATTGGTTAGACTCGGAAGGGGTTGCCTCGTTCTGGCTCTTTCCAGGAGCGCCGGCAAAAGCCCGCACGATCCAGAAACCGGCGATCCCCCCTGCCAAGCCCCATAAGGTCATGCCCAGCAGCAGCTGCTGATCAAAGAGGTAATTATTGCACAGGCGCCCCGGGGCTTCGCGGTAGACCCACCCCATCACCACCAACATGGAAATGGCATTGGCCCACAACACACCGCGTGCCAACCCCGGTAAGCGTGGCCAGCTACGCGCCAGCGGCAGACCCAATAGTAGCGGCACTGAGACAAACTTCGCCGCTTCCCAGCTTGGTTCCAGAAGCGCCTTGTCCAGGCTCAAGGGCAGCATCCAGAATGCGAGGGTAAATAGCGCCGCCGTCACCCCGGTGGCACCGTAGCGATTGTAGCCACCAGTCTCCTCGAGAGGC
>CAYVMM010000064.1:0-7208 GCA_964452535.1 uncultured Gammaproteobacteria bacterium
CCGCTTACCCAGCGGTAGAGGGCGCTAGCCGCCTACTCGTGAATACCGTGGGGTCTACAATTAACAGGCGGACTCAAAACGACCGACCAAGGGATTATGGGCCCTCCGAGCTGCCCCTTTCGCCACTTCTTGTAAAGGATTCCAGTTCACCCCGTAAAAAAAGGCCCCAAGCCGTAAAGCTTAGAGCCTTCATCTTCCTGGTGGCGGATCCAGGATTCGAACCTGGGACACACGGATTATGATTCCGTTGCTCTAACCGCTGAGCTAATCCGCCTTGGGTAAGGGGCGACCATTCTAGGCGCGGCTCGGGCGCTGTCAACCGCTTCCTCCTGCGCCTTAGACGTTAAAACGGAAATGGATGACATCGCCATCCCGAACGAGGTAATCCTTGCCTTCTATGCGCAGCTTGCCTGCCTCCCTTGCCCCCTGCTCACCGCCACAGGCAAGGTAATCTTCCACTGTAATCGCCTCCGCCCGAATGAATCCCCGCTCCATATCGCTATGGATCGCCCGAGCCGCCCGAGGTGCGCGGGAGCCCGCCGGTACGGTCCAAGCCCGTACCTCCTTGGGACCGGCCGTAAAGAAGGTAATCAAGCCTAGCAGGCGGTAACCAGCCCGAATCAACCGGTTGAGACCAGGCTCCTCCATCCCCAATTCGAATAACAGCTCGTCCCGCTCCGACGTCTCCAGCTCCATGAGCTCCGCCTCGGTGGCCGCGCTGATGACCATCAAACTGCTGCCTGTGGTCTCAGCGTGCTCGCGCACCCCCCGGAGGAGGGACGGGTTAGCTTCTTCGCTTCCTTCACCCACATTGGCAACATAAAGCACAGGCTTATCGGTTAGCAGATGGAAGCCCTGGAGCCGTTTCCGCTGCTCGGGCTCCAGGCTCAGGCTCCGGGTCTGCCCTCCCTCAGCGAGATGGGCCTGAACGTACTTGAGCAGCTCCCGTTCGGAAGTCGCCTCCTTGTCACCGCTCTTGGCGGCCTTCTGGATGCGCCCAAGGGCCCGCTCCACCGACTCCAGGTCGGCCAAAACCAGCTCGGCCTCAAGGGTCTCGATATCGCGTAAGGGCTCAACGGAGCCGGCAACGTGGGCAATCCCTTCGTCCTTAAAGCAGCGGACCACGTGCACAATGGCATCCACCTGCCGGATATGGGCAAGGAACTGGTTGCCCAGGCCCTCGCCTTCCGAGGCCCCGGCTACCAGGCCGGCGATATCCAAGAACCGGATACTGGTGGGCGTGGTCTTTTCCGGCTGGACGAGCCGCGCCAGCGCGTCCAAGCGGGGATCCGGTACCGGCACCACCCCCACATTGGGCTCGATGGTACAGAAGGGGTAGTTCTCGGCCTGAATGCCCGCCTGAGTGAGGGCATTAAAGAGGGTGGACTTGCCAACATTGGGCAGGCCCACGATGCCACATTGGAAACCCATAGTCTCGATGGAGCTGGCGTAATACTAAGGGGACAAGAATCTTGTCAGGGTGCTCCGGTAACGGATGAGGCGCGATCGTGGGGGTGCCCGAAAGTGGGGGGCCCCTGGAGCGGCTTCCCCGTTACCGGGCCGGTTCCGATGACTGGAGCGATGGCCCCTTAATAAGCGGTGGATTTTAGCGTTTGGGGACCTGCGCACTGTGCAGATGCTCCACGGCCTTCTGCCAATCCCCGACTACTAGGTCAGGCAAGACCGACAAGCCCCGGTCCATAGCTGTCTCCAGGACGGCTCGCTCCTCGGGGGAAGGGCGACTGAGCACGTAGGGGGTCACTTGGCTGCGATCACCGGGATGGCCAATACCGATCCGAAGGCGCAAGAACTCCCGGCTATCAAGCTCGTCCACCAGGTCTCGAAGGCCATTATGGCCACCGTGACCTCCGCCCACCTTAAGCCGAATGGCGCCCGGATCGAGATCGAGGTCATCGTGGACAACGAGCAGGGACTCTGGAGCGAGCCCCTTGCTTCGGGCGAAAGGCCCGACCGCCTGACCGCTCCGATTCATCAAAGTCTGGGGCTTCATCGCCCAGAGGCCATGCTCGGCCACCGTCCATTCGGCCAGCTCCGCCCGGAAACGAGGATGACTTTTCCACTTCGCTCCCAGGTGACTTGCTACTCGGTCAACCCATTCAAACCCCACATTATGACGGGTGCCCCGGTACCTCCTGCCGGGGTTTCCCAGTCCGACCACGAGCCGCAGCACCGAGGGCCCCTATGGCACCTTATTCCCCCTCACCCTCAGCGCTTTGGGATGGCTCTTCGCCCTCGGCCGATCCTTCGGCCACAGCCGCTTCTTCGGCCTCAGCGACCTCGGGCGCCGGCTGAACCCCGGCTATCGTCACAACCGCGTGGTCACTTTCTTCGTCGAATACGATCTCCACACCCGCCGGCGCTGGAATATCGGAGAGATGAAGGGTATCGCCGATACCGAGCGCCCTCACATCCGCTTCTAAATAATCCGGAATGTTCTTCGGCAGGCAGCTGATCTTCACCTCGGTCATCAAATAGGAGAGGGTCCCGCCTTCAAGGAGACCGGGAGCTTCCTCTTCACCGCTCACATGGAGAGGCACCTCCAGGCTTAGCTTCTGATCGGCCTTAACCCGCTGGAAATCCACGTGCAGCGGCTTCGGCTTGAAGGGGTGCATCTGGATATCCCGCACCAGCACCTCTTGGCGCTCATTGAGTCCGTCAATGCGGATCAATCCGGATAAGAACCCCTCATCCTCCATAAGCTGCATGAGCTCGTTCTCACTAAGGGCAACCATCCGGGGCTCCTTCCCCGAGCCGTAGACATTGGCCGGGATCCAACCCTTACGGCGCAGGCGCCGACTCGCCGGGGTGCCCTTCTCGGTTCGCTCCTTCGCATTCAGGGAGTAATCCGCCATCGGTTAATCGCCTCGGATCGGTTACAGGGGCCGGTTAAATCCGGTCAGGAAAGGCCGTCCTTATTCGGAGAAGAGCGAGCTAACGGAAGCTTCCCGATTCACGCGCCGGATGGCCTCGGCAAGCAGCTCGGAAATCGACAGGACTCGGATCTTGTCACTCGCCTCCGCCCGAGGACGGAGCGGAATGGTATCGCTAACGAGGAGGGTGTCTAGATCGGACCGCTCGATGTTGTCCATCGCCTCCCCGGACAAGACAGGATGGGTAACCGCCGCCATTACTGAGCGAGCCCCTTGATCTTTCAGGACACTCGCTGCGCTACATAGGGTATTGGCCGTATCCACCATGTCATCCACGATGATGCAGTGGCGGTCCTCAACCACCCCGATGATATGCATGACTTGCGCTTCATTGAGGCGGGGGCGGCGCTTATCGACAATGGCCAAGTTGGCATCGAGCCGTTTGGCGATGGCTCGGGCCCGGACCACACCGCCTACATCAGGCGAGACCACCACCAGATTCTCCAGGTTCATCCGGTTGATCTCGCTGATAAGGACAGGGGAGGCGTAGATATTATCCATGGGCCTATCGAAGAAGCCTTGGATTTGATCCGCGTGCAGATCCATCGTCAGGACCCGATCAGCCCCTGCCGTGGTGATCAGATCAGCGACCAACTTGGCGGTAATCGGAGTCCGCCCGTTGGTCCGCCGATCTTGGCGAGCGTAACCATAATAAGGGAGCACCGCCGTAATCCGGGCAGCCGAAGCCCGCTTGAGGGCATCCAGCATGGCCAGGAGCTCCATCAGATGCTTATTCGCCGGCGAGCAGGTCGGTTGGATAACGAAGATGTCCCGCCCCCGAACATTCTCAAGAAACTCGACGTAGACCTCGCCGTCGCTAAAGTCCTTGACCTCAGCCTTACCGAGGGGGACCTCCAGGTGCTGGGCAACCCGTTTTGCCAAAGGCCGATTGGCATTTCCGGTAAAAACGGCGAGCTCGAGATCCGCCATCCAGGGAGGCTCCTTGCGAATGCTAGGTGCTAGCCCACGCGGGGGACGATGACGCCTTTTTTCGGACGGCTTTTTTTCGAACGTCTTTCTTCAGGCCTCTGCCACCGGGCCAAGACGGCGGCTCTCGTCTTTGGCTGGGGCGCCAGGATTCGAACCTGGGAATGCCGGAATCAAAATCCGGTGCCTTACCGCTTGGCTACGCCCCAATCTAATCACCGGCTTGCGAGGTTGCCGCAAGCGCCCACTCTTCCAAGGGATGGCGGTTGCAGCCACGCGCCACCGCCGCCTCCCAATCTGAAGGTACTCGCTTCCACAAGGCAAGCGCTTCGACATGGCTTGCACAGGGCGCGAACAGACAAGCTCCCGATCCTGTGAGCCTTCCTCCCGAGGGGGCGACTCGATTAAGCCATCGACGGGCGCTAGCGATCTCTGGGTAGCGCCGCTCCACCACGGGCGCGAAATCGTTGCCACAACGCCCGAGAGAAAAGTCCGTCATTGTTACGGGAGCATGATCCCGTGTCAAGGCAGCGTCGGCAAACACCTCCCGCGTCGAGACCTGCAATTCTCGGGGCCATAGAACGAGATACCAGGGCTCGCCTATATCGGGCAAGGGGCTCAGCTGCTCGCCGACACCTTCGGCCCACGCCGCAAGCCCCCCGATAAAAACCGCGACATCGGCACCGAGCTCAGACCCTAGCACAGCAAGCTCTTCGCGAGGCAAATCCAGGCCCCAAAGGCGGTTTAGAACCAGCAAGGTCGTTGCGGCATCGCTGCTGCCCCCTCCCAGACCGCCCCCGATGGGCAGGTTCTTATCCACGGATAAGCGGACGCCTCCCGGATGATTGGCTCGATCAGCCAGAAGCCGAGCAGCTCGGAGGGCAAGATCGGACTCGGCCTCAATGCCAGGGGCCCCAGCAACCCGCTCGAACCGGGCTTCGGCGATGGGTTGAAAGTACAGCCGATCCGCCCATGACAGGAACTGAAAAATGGTCTGCAGCTCGTGCATCCCGTCCGAGCGCCGACCCGTCACATGCAGGAATAGGTTGAGCTTGGCCGGGGCAGGCGCAGAAAGGCCGGCCTTTGTCCAATACACCTTCGAAGCCGACCCCGTTATGCTTGTCCTTCTGTCTTCGGCTTCCCTTGCCACCTCAATTCCCATCGATCGACTTGGATCCGAACGCCGATCCCTTCCCGGGAAGCCTCCAAGACCTGGGGCAGCCAAACCGCCCCTACCTGGCGATAGGCGGTGTAGACAATCGACCAGCCTTCCAGCGCCAAACGGTGAGGCAGCCCATGCGCACCCAGATCACGGGGTATCCCCTCTGAAGGAGGAGCAAGGCCCAAGGCCCAACCGGAAAAGCGGTCCACCGGCACCCATCCGCCGAGCCGCTGTCGCAATACTGACCGGGCTTGCTGATTACGATAGGTTCGACCTCGCCGGTCTTGAAGCTGCAGGTCGCTCTCATCGTAATGGAGGGCCATCAATGTCTGGCCAAAAGGATTGCGCACCTTGAGTTGCCCCTCCTCGCCACGCTGGGACCACCGAATCCGAACCTGACCGCTTCGGTGCCCCCTTTCCAAGGTGGCGCGTCCCACCATGAGCCACCCCGCCAAGGTGGCAAGGCGATCCGCCCGATCTCGGTAGGCCGCAACAAGCGCCTCCCGATCCTTGGCCGGCGGCGGCGAAGAAGGGCCCCCGCAACCAACGAGGAACAGGACCAGCGCCAGGGCAGGCCTCGATCCCAGACAGTAGGCCTTGCCTCGGCCCGCTGATCTCATGCGCCGCTACTCCCCAGCCAGCGGTGCAGTTTTCGTCTTAGCTCAGAGCCGGGCTCGGTCTGTTCCAAGGCCTTGCGCCAGAGCTTGCGAGCTTCTTCCGACTGCCCTTGGGCCGCCAAGACCTTGCCCAGGTGCGAAAGGATCTCCGGATCCTGGGTACTCAGCCGGTTTGCGCGGCGCAGGAGTTCCTCGGCCTTTTCCAACTGGCCTAAGCGATAATAAACCCAGCCCAGGCTATCCACGATGTAACCTTGATTAGGACTCAGCCGATTGGCCTTTTTGATGAGCTTGAGGGCCTCCTGGAGGCGAACACCCCGCTCGGCTAGGCTGAACCCCAAGAAATTGTAACCGCGAGCCTCTTCGGGTCGAAGCCGGATCACACGGCGGATATCGGACTCCATCCCAGCATAATTCCCCATCTGCTCGCGGGCGACGGCCCGAGCGTAGAGGAGCTCCACATGCTCAGGATGGTTATCTAGGGCCTGGGTGGCCACTTGCTCCGCCGTCTGTAATTGGCCCATATCCGTCAGGATCTGGACCTCAACTCGACGATATTCGGGATTTTGGGGATCATAGCTGCGCATGCCCCGGATGATGCGAAGGGCCCGACTGAGCTGACCGATCTGGATCGCGACCTTCGCCTCGCGAAGCCGAGCCTCCTCTCCCAGCCGCCTACCGGAAACGCGGCTGTAATAGGCCTGCGCCTTGCCATATTCGGCCTGCTTTTCGGCCACGCGTCCGAGATGGAACAGGGCAGCATCATTGTGAGGATCAAGCTCAAGGACCTTTTGCAGGGCCTTTTCTGCCTGCTGCCATTGCTGCTGCTGGAAGCGGGCCAAGCCCAGGCCCATACGAAACGCCACACTCTGGGTCGCCTTCTGGACCAGCTGCATAAACACCGCTTCCGCCTCCCGGGGGCGATTTGCCGCCAGTAACCCTTGCCCATAGCGGTGCTGGGCCTTGGTCGCGTCGGGATAATCGGCGAGGAAATCCTCCAGGATTTTCAAGCCCTCGGCGAGCTTACGAGTCTGGGCCAGCTCCACAACCGCTATCTCCCAGTCCGGGCGGAGGGCGAGGGCCCGTCGCAATTGCTGGGCCGCCTCTTCCCGGCGACCCAAACGCGCTAGGAAATGGCCATAGGCCAAGTGGGCTGCTGGGCTTTTTTCCGAGGCTCGAACCGAACGACGAAGGACCTCCAGGGTCGCTCCCACGCCCGACGTCCGGGAAAGGCGACGTCCCAGGGTGAGCCACAGATCCTCGCCTGTCCTTGCATGTCGGAACAGCCTTCCCAGGAGGGAAGTGACGCGATCCCACTGACCTCTGAGGAGGTGCGCCTGGGCCAGGGCAAGCACAGGCTCGGGGGCCTGAGGTCGGGCCTTACGCCAGCGCTTGGCCTGTCTCACAGCCAGGTGCGCATCCTCGGCCTCTAAGGCCAACGCCACGGCTCTCTCATAGAATCGGGCCTGTCCGGTCACCGTCGCCGTACGGCCATACCAGACGGCGGCCTCGCGAGCGTATCCGCTTCGGCGCGCGATCTCGGCGGACAGG
>CAYVMM010000065.1:0-7179 GCA_964452535.1 uncultured Gammaproteobacteria bacterium
GGCGACGCGCTCCCTGCTATGGATGGGGGCGGCGGTGCTGGCCGGGATTTTCCTGCTGCTGTACGCGGCCTTCGATTCTGTCCGTGACGCGGCCCTGGTTATGATCAATCTGCCCCTGGCACTGATCGGTGGTGTGGCAGGTTTGTTCGTGGCCGGCGGGATTGTTTCGGTGGCCACCCTGATCGGCTTCATTGCCCTTTTCGGCATTGCCACGCGCAATGGCGTCATGCTGGTCAGCCACATCCATACCTTGCGCACTCAGGAGGCAGAAGGTCCGCTGGTAGTGGTGCGTCGCGGAGCCTTGGAACGTCTGGTTCCGATCCTGATGACCGCCCTGGCCACCGGTCTGGGCCTGCTGCCACTGGCCCTGAGTATCGGGGAGTCGGGCAGCGAGATTCAGGCCCCCATGGCCTTGGTGATCCTGTTCGGGCTGCTGTCTTCGACGGTGCTGAACATGGTGATCCTGCCGGCGCTTTATCAACGCTTTGGCAGTGCAGCTCAGGGGCAAACACCCGATTGAAGGGGCTCTCCTCGCCCGCAGTCCCCATCGGCTTCGCTTGAGCCGGGCCCGCTTGGGGCTGGTCTACCTTGTCTGGTCAACGCCGGGGCCGTACCATTGGTTTCTTTCCATGAGAGGGGAAGCTTGACCGGTCCCATTAAGGGGAAAGAATGCATGCGCAGCCACCTCTGTAATGACCTCCGCCGTGAACAGATTGGCGCTGAGATCACTGTCTGCGGCTGGGTTCATCGGCGCCGGGACCACGGCGGCGTGATCTTTGTGGACTTGCGCGATCGCTCTGGCCTGGTCCAAGTGGTCTTCCATCCCGAGCAGGAGGCCTCCTTCGTTGAGGCCCACCGCCTCCGTCCCGAATGGGTGATCCAGGTTCGCGGGGTGCTGCGCGACCGTCCCGAAGGGACGGTCAACCCCGAGCTCCCCACCGGTGAGGTGGAGCTGGCGGCCTTTGACCTGGCGATTCTCAACCGCGCGGAGACGCCCCCCTTTCCCTTGGATGAGGCCGACGAGGTGGGAGAGGAGACCCGCCTCCGGTACCGCTACCTCGATCTTCGCCGATCCGAGATGGCGGCCAATCTCCGCCTTCGTCATCAGGTCGTCGCCGCCATGCGCGCCTATCTGAATGAGCACGATTTCTTGGAGGTGGAAACCCCGGTCCTGACACGCTCCACCCCCGAGGGGGCACGGGACTATCTGGTTCCCTCTCGGACCCATCCGGGCTCGTTCTTTGCATTGCCCCAGAGTCCCCAGCTCTTCAAGCAGCTCCTTATGGTTGGTGGTATGGAGCGCTACTACCAGATTGCCAAGTGCTTCCGGGATGAGGATCTGCGAGCCGACCGCCAGCCCGAGTTTACCCAGCTTGACCTGGAGGCCTCCTTCGTCGACGAAGAGGCCATCATGGCCCTGATGGAAGGCTTAATGCAGGCAGTGTTCGAGGCCGTCGGCAAAGGACCCTTGATTGCTCCCTTCCCGCGCATGACCTACGCGGAAGCCATCCGCCGCTTTGGCAATGATCGGCCCGATCTGCGCAACCCGCTGGAGCTGACAGAGCTCACCGACCTCATGCAGGAAGTGGCTTTCAAGGTCTTCCGCGAGCCGGCCGTAGGCGGCGGCCGAGTGGCCGCTCTGCGGCTGCCCAGTGGGGGGGATCTCTCCCGTAAGTGGATCGACGAGTACACTGAGTTCGTGGGCCGCTATGGGGCTAAGGGGTTGGCCTACATCAAGGTCAACGACCCCGAGGACATCAGCGGTGGCCTGCAGTCCCCCATTCTCAAGTTCCTCCCTGAGGAGGTGGTCACGGCGGTAATGGCGCGAACCGAAGCCCAGTCCGGGGATATGATCTTCTTTGGGGCCGACACGCGGGAGGTGGTCAATGATGCCCTGGGCGCGCTCCGCGAGCGCTTGGCTGAAGACTGTGGGCTCCTAGCACCTGGCTGGCAGCCCCTATGGATCACTGATTTTCCCATGTTTGAATGGGACGAGGAGGGCGCCCGCTACGAGCCGCTCCATCATCCCTTTACTGCTCCCTTTCCGGAGCATCTGGATCAGCTGGAGTCGGACCCGGCAAACTGCCTCTCCCGGGCCTACGATCTGGTCCTGAATGGGGCCGAGGTAGGGGGAGGTTCGATCCGTGTCCACGATCCAAGGACCCAGGAGCGCGTTTTCCGGGCCTTGGGCATCGGGGCCGAGGAGGCCGAGGAGAAGTTCGGCTTCCTGCTGGACGCCTTCCGCTTCGGTGCTCCGCCTCATGGGGGCATCGCATTCGGCCTGGACCGGTTGGTAGCCTTACTCGCTCGGGCCGGATCCATTCGGGATGTTATTGCCTTCCCTAAGACCCAAAGGGCGAGCTGCCTCTTGACTCGGGCACCCTCCTCCGTGGCTGCTGTCCAGCTTGAGGAGTTGGGGTTGCGGCTGCGGCGAGCCAGCGGTTCGGCTTGAGTCCGCATTGTGGCTGAGCCATTTCGGCAGTGGGTGTCGGGCCGGCCGGTAGTCCTAGTCCATGGCCTTTGGATGGTCCCTGCCGTCATGGCCCCCCTTGGATGGCGTCTACAGCGAGAGGGCCTTGTCCCTTATCGCTTCGGATACTCCTCCCGTCGCCATCGGCTCGCCGGGCATGGGGCCCGCCTGGACGCTTGGCTGACAGAGCGTTTTGTCCCGGGGCAAGGGCTCGCCTTTGTCGGCCATAGCCTGGGGGGGATTGTACTGCGCGCCTTGGCCGCCCGGGAGCCCCGCTGGTTTGAGGGATCCCGAACGGTGATTCTAGGCTCGCCCAACCAGGGCTCAGCGGGGGCCCAGTTTTTGATGGGTGCACGCTTAGGCCGCTGGTGGCTTGGGAAAGCAGGCCGAGAGTTGGCAGGAGAGGCAGTGACTCGTTTGCCCCGGTTGCCGGGCGAGGTGGGGATTCTGGCCGGTACCGCCGGGCGCTGGTGGACGCAATGGATCCTGGGAGATCTTAACGACGGCATGGTGCGGGTGAGTGAGGTGGTCCTTCCGGGGGGCGAAGTGCGGCTATTGCCCCTCGGTCATTTGGGGCTCATCTTGCGTTGCCCGGCTGCCGAAGCGATTGCCCATTTCCTTCGGGAAGGATGTTTCGGCGCGCATGGCAAGCCGTTCGAGGGATAAACCTCGAATGATAAAATCTTGGAAGATATCAGTGGCCGAGTCGGAAGGAGACCGGTTGTCTCAGCAAGGGGAGAACCGGTTTCCTGCTGACCGCTGAAACCCCTTCCCGAATTGCAATTCCGTCGGTCCCGCCTGTGGGGCTGGCCTAAGGTAGGAGCGTTGGTGGAATGGCCGGACACAGCAAGTGGGCCAATATCAAGCACCGTAAGGCTGCTCAGGACGCCAAACGGGGCAAGGTCTTCACCCGCCTGATTAAGGAGATCACGGTAGCGGCCCGCTTCGGGGGAGGCAATCCGGAGGCCAATCCGCGACTTCGTCAGGCGGTGGATAAGGCCTTAGCAAGCAATATGCCCAAGACCAACATTGACCGGGCCATTAAGCGAGGGACTGGTGAACTGGCAGGTGTTAGCTACGAAGAGGTCAACTACGAGGGCTACGCCCCTGGTGGGGTAGCTATCCTTGTCGAGTGCCTGACCGATAATAAGAACCGGGCCGTCAGTGAGGTCCGCCGCATCTTTTCCAAGAATGGTGGCAACCTAGGTGAGAAAGGGTGCGTAGAGTACTTGTTCCACAAGGTTGGAATGCTCGTCTTCGAGGGCGAGAACATTGACGAGGATGCTCTCCTGGAGGCGGCTATGGAGGCCGGGGCGGAAGATATGGAAACTGGTGGAGGGCAATACACCGTTTATACCTCTCCCCAAGACTTCGAGGAAGTCAAGTCCGCTATGGAGACCCTGGGCTGGCAGCCTACTGTGGCGGAAGTCACCATGAAGCCGGATACCACAGTGCGGGTCGAAGGTAATCAAGCAGAGCAGGTAATCAAGCTACTGGAGGCCCTCGAGGACTGTGATGAGGTCCAGAATGTCTACGCCAACTACGATATCCCCGAGGAGGTCTTCGACCGCATTAGTGTCTGACGGTCCCAGGGCGGGGGATGGGGAAAGGGTATGCGTGTTCTCGGCATCGATCCCGGCTCTAGGGTAACCGGGCTCGGGATCATCGAAAGCGTTGGGAGTGAGCTGCACCTCCGTCACTATGCTGCCCTACGACTTGGGGATGGCCCCTTTCCAAGGCGGTTAGGTTTCCTCTTTCGGGAGATCCATGCTAAGGCGACGGATTATGGGGTGCAGACAGCGGCAGTGGAAACCGTTTATGTCAAGCGCAATGCCGCCGCCGCGCTCAAGCTGGGGCAAGCAAGGGGGGCTGCCATCGCAGCCTTGATAGAGGCCAATCTCCCAGTCGATGAGTATACCCCGGCTCGCATCAAGGAAGCGGTGGTTGGTCGGGGGTCCGCTGGCAAGGAGCAGGTAGGCTTCATGGTCCGGCGCCTCCTGGCGCTCACTGAATCGGCGCCCGAAGACGCTGCTGATGCCCTAGCAGTAGCGGTTTGCCACAGCCATTATCTCCAGACCCATTCCCGCCTAACGGCCTCAGCTGGTCTCCGGTCGTTTTCTCATGGCCTGGGCAGCCGGAAGGGCCGGAAGCGATGATTGGCCGGCTGCGCGGGCCTATCCTCGAGAAGGTCCCGCCTACCCTAATCATCGAGGCCGGTGGCGTCGGCTACACTGTCGACACCCCCCTATCCACCTTCTATCATCTACCGGAGGTGGGGGAAGAGGTGAGCCTTTGCATCCAGACCGTGGTGCGCGAGGACGCTATCCAGCTCTTTGGTTTCCTGACCTCGGAGGAGCACCGGTTGTTCGCCGCCCTCCTACGGGTCACGGGCATCGGGGCTCGGCTGGCTTTGCAGGTGCTTTCGGGCCTCTCGGCCAGGGAGCTTTGGCGTTGCATCCAGGAAGGCGATACTCGGACCCTGAGCCGGATCCCTGGCATCGGCAAGAAGACGGCAGAGCGCTTGATCTTGGAGCTTCGTGATAGCCTGGATCAGTTCCCCAGGGGGGTAGGAGAAGGGCAACCGCCTGCTGGCGGTCTGGAGGGGGATCCCCAGCGGGAAGCCGTCGCGGCGCTACAAGAGCTGGGCTACGGTGCGGACGAAGCGGAGCGAGCGATTTCCCGAATTGGGGACAAGGGGCTTCCCGTGGAGGAGCTCCTCAAACGTTCCCTCCGGCAATTGGCCCGTTAACTTGGCCTCCTTAGCAAGATCCCCGGCTAAGAGGCCGAGGTAGCGGCCGATGAAGTCCGTAGAGACCCAGTCCCAACGCATGGTTGGCCCCGACCCAGAAACCGGCGAAAGGGCGGGCGAACCGCTCCTGCGGCCTCAGTGCTTGGCCGAGTACGAAGGCCAGCCCAAGATCCGAGAGCACTTGGAGGTGTTCATCCCTGCTGCTCGCGATCGTGGGGAGTCTCTCGACCACTGCCTCTTATTCGGTCCCCCGGGGCTGGGGAAGACCACCCTGGCCCATATCATCGCCAACGAGATGGGGGCTGGCCTTCGGATCACTTCGGGACCCGTGTTGGAGAAGGCCGGTGATCTGGCTGCCTTACTGACCAACCTTGCCCCGTACGAGGTCTTGTTCATCGACGAGATCCACCGCTTGGGCTCAGCGGTGGAGGAAATCCTCTATCCGGCCTTGGAAGACTACCAGATTGATATCGTTGTCGGCGAGGGGCCGGCCGCTCGTTCCATCAAGCTGGACCTGCCACCTTTCACATTGGTTGGGGCCACTACCCGCGCTGGGCTGCTAACCTCGCCTTTACGTGACCGTTTTGGGATCACCCTAAGGCTGGATTTCTATGGCCTCACTGATCTCGCTCGAATTGTTGAGCGATCGGCCCGCTTGCTGGGGGCGAGCGTGGAACCGGGAGGGGCAGAGGAAATTGCCCGGCGCTCGCGGGGGACCCCTCGAGTAGCCAATCGGCTCCTGCGGCGCGTGCGGGATTGTGCTGAAGTTTGGGCGGAAGGCGTGATTACTCGCCCTGTTGCCGAGGAGGCACTGGCCATGCTGGAAGTGGATCCGGTGGGATTGGATAAGCTGGACCAGAAGCTGCTCACCGCTATTATCGAAAAGTTCGGGGGTGGCCCCGTCGGTCTAACAAACTTGGCTGCCGCGGTGGGTGAGGAGCCGGATACCATTGAGGAAATCCTGGAGCCCTACTTGATCCAGCAAGGATACCTGCAGCGCACTGCTCGGGGGCGCTGCGCTACCCTCCATACCTACGAGCACCTGGGCTTGGCCCGGAGCGGCGATAGCGAAGGGAGCCAACAGGGTCAGCTCCTGTGATTGCCGCGCTCCTGGGAGCAAGAGTCCCCTTAGGCCGTTATGACCGAAAGAAGCAAGGCGATCCGGCTGCTTGGCCATGGGGGAGAAGGAATCAGCGGTGGCGGTGAAGGGGGAATGGTCGGTCCGCGTTTATTACGAGGACACCGACGCTGGTGGGGGAGTCTATTACGCCAACTACCTCAAGTTCTTCGAGCGCGGTCGGACCGAGCTCCTACGGGCCCTAGGCTTTGAGCAGGATGCCGTGGCCCGAGCCCATCGGATCCTGTTCCTCGTCCAACATGTGGAAGTGGATTATTTGCGGCCGGCTGTCTTCAATGACGCCTTGAAAGTAGTCACGGAGGTCTCCCATATGGGGTGGGCACGGGCGGACTTTGCCCAGGCCGTCTACCGCCAGGGAGAGACACAGCCCCTTTGTTGTGGATGGGTCCGGATAGCCTGCGTGGAGGTGGGGACATTCCGACCCAAGCGGATCCCGGATCCGATCCGCAAGGCCCTAAGCTAGTGAGACCCAGACAGGGAAGGCAAGATCTCATGCCCAGTGAAACCGCCTATTCCACGTGGGGGCTCATCTTCGGCGCTGGTCCGTTGATTCAAGGGGTGATAGGGATCCTGCTGGTGGCCTCGGTGGCTTCTTGGGCGGTCATCTATGTGAAAGCCCGGCAGCTGGTGGCCGCCAACCGGTCCGAAGCGGCCTTCCGTGACATCTATGCTCGGGCTCAGAGCCTGGATCTGCTCCTGAGGACCCTAGGCCAGGAAGATACCGCCGCTCGCAGTGACTCGGCGTCGATCTTGCGCACTGGCCATCGCCAAGTACGTCGCCTCCTGGATGAGGGCCTGTCCTTGGCCGAGGCGCGGGAATCG
>CAYVMM010000066.1:0-7122 GCA_964452535.1 uncultured Gammaproteobacteria bacterium
GCCCGGGTACGACCGGGGCCGGACCCAAACGTTTCATCGCGGCCTTCGTCTGTGAGTGCGGACCGAAGGCCCCCTGCGGGCTAGGGCTGATTCCCATGCTGGGAATCGGGTTGCATTCCTTCATTGACTGGTCTACGTGGGCGCCACCCATCTTTTACCCCAGGCGGAACGGGAAAGCCGCAAATACAGCCTGGTGGCCCTCGGCGCAGGCATTCTGGTGGCCGTGGCCATCGTGCTATCCCAATAGGAACCGCTCGAGCAGCGGCCGGCCCGATTGGGATCTTGGCGGCCATACCCGGCAGGAACGTGATGCGGTAAGCAAGAAAGGCTCGCTCCCTGCGGCTTGAAACCAACCATTAACGAATCGGACAGGGGGTCAATTAGAACGGAATATCGTCTTCGAAATCCTGGTCGAAATCTGCCGCTCCCCCGCTGGATGTCCCCGAGTCCAGTTGAGTCCCAGATTCTTGCCCCCACCCCCCACCGCTAGCACCGCGGCCACCGCCCAGCATCTGCATATCGTTAGCGACGACCTCTGTCGTGTAACGGGTTTGGCCACTATTGTCCTGCCACTGGCGAGTCTGCAGACGGCCCTCGATGTAGACTTGCTGACCTTTGCGCAAGTACTCCCCGGCAATCTCAGCCAGGCGGGCGAACATCACTACCCGATGCCAATCGGTCTGCTCCTGGTTCTGGCCCTCCCGGTCACGGTAACGCCGGGTTGTAGCCAGGCTCAGGTTCACCACCGCCGTTCCGCCCTGAGTGTAGCGAATCTCCGGATCCCGCCCTAGATTACCGATCAGGATGACCTTGTTCACACCCCCGCTTGCCATGTTGCTTCCCCTCCCCTCCTTGATCTCTGATCCGTCTCAACCGGCAGCCTCCGGCTCGGTCTCCGAATCCGCCAGCACCCGTCGCAAGCTCTCCTCGTCCAGCTGGCGGGTGTCCACCTTGCAGTAGGCGGTGCCTTCATCGAGGAAGATGCGTGCTTCGACCACACCCTCCACGTTTCTCAGAATACGCTCCAGCTGACGGGCCCTTTCCGATGACAGGGAGCCGACATGGAGCAGTCGTGTAGTGGCATGGTGGGGAACGGAGCCGGTCAGGGCCACAGCGAGCCAGACCAGGGCCACCACGGCTCCTGCCTCGAACACCCACTCGGCGCCGTAGGCCCCCGATACAGCACCACCCAAGGTGCCGCCCAGAAAGGCTCCAAGGAACTCGGCGACATTATAGACACCTACCGAAGTCCCCTTGGCAGCCACTGGGGCCGCTTTGGAGACGAGCGAAGGCAGGCTGGCTTCGAGGATGTTGAACCCGGTAAAGAAAGCCACCAACGAGCCGCCGATGCCCCATAGATTGTGCGGAGTCCAGGCCAATAATAGCAGGGCAGCGGCAACTACCACGATGGCCCCAAAGAATACTGGCTGCAGCCACCCCCGAGCCTCGCCCAGGAACACCATGGGAGCCATGAGGGCGAAGGAGGCCAATAGCACCGGCAGATAGAGCTGCCACTGCTGGGAGGTGACTAGCCCGGCCTCATCCACCAGCAGGGGCGGTATGACGACGAACAACGCGGTAAGGATGAGGTGCAAAGAAAAGATACCCAAATCCAGGCGGAGTAGGGTGGGATTCGTCAAGACCTTGCCCATCATGGAGGGGGTCAGCTGAGCATCGCGGTGGTGGCGGCTAACGGCGGGCTCGGGGACTACCTGGAAGAGCACCACGAGGCCCATCACTGCCAGAAGGGCGGTCAATCCGAAGACCGCGGGCACGCCCAGCCAGTGCTCCAGAGAAGGACCGAGCAACAGCGACACCGAGAAAGAGGCCCCGATGGTCATGCCGATCACAGCCATGGCGCGGGTCCGCGTCTCATCGCGGGTCAGATCGGCCACCAGGGCAATCACTGCGGCGGCGATCGCCCCAGCCCCTTGGAGGGTGCGGCCCAGGAGAAGCCCATAGACGGTTTCGGCAAGCGCTGCCACCACCGAGCCAGCGGCAAACAGCACAAGCCCAAAGGCGATCACTGGCTTGCGTCCCAGTCGGTCCGAGACCATGCCAAAGGGAATCTGGAATAGGGCTTGGGTCAGCCCATAGGCACCCACGGCCATACCAACCAAGAGGGGGGTAGCCCCGGGAAGATCGCGCGCGTACAGGCTCAGAACCGGCAGGATCAAGAAGAGGCCGAGCATGCGAAGGCCAAAAATGCCAGCTAGGGCAGCAGAGGCCCGGCGCTCGACCGAGGACATCACAGGGGATGATTCGCGCAAATCGCCCTCCTAGGTTTGCCTTCGAACTCGCTTTGCTTTTCCCGTGGAAAAGGGCCTATGATATCGGGCCTTCCATCGGCAGGTGAATCGCACTCATGGATCGGATCCGAGTCCGCGGCGCTCGCACCCACAACCTCAAGAACATCCACGTCGACCTTCCGCGCGACCAACTGGTGGTCATCACCGGCGTTTCCGGATCGGGGAAATCCTCTCTGGCCTTCGACACCCTATACGCCGACGGCCAGCGTCGCTACGTGGAGAGCCTTTCCACCTATGCGCGCCAATTTCTTAACCGGATGAACAAGCCGGATGTGGAGTCTATTGAGGGCCTTTCCCCCGCCATTTCCATTCAGCAGAAGACAGCCTCCCACAACCCTCGCTCCACCGTGGGCACCGTCACCGAGATCTACGACTACCTGCGATTGCTCTTCGCCCGGGTGGGCGAGCCCATCTGTTACGCCTGCGGACGACCCATCCAGGCCCAGACGGTAACCCAGATGGTGGACCAAATTCTCGCCTTGGAGGAGGGCACTCGTATCCACCTATTAGCGCCCATCATTCGGGGGCGCAAAGGTGAGCACCGGGATCTGCTAGAGCGGGTCCGCGCCCAGGGCTTCATTCGGGCACGGATCGATGATGAGATGGTCGAGCTCGACACCGGCGTTCCCGAGCTCGACGGCAAGCGAGTCCACACAATCGAACTGGTAGTGGACCGGCTTAAGGTGCATCCTAGCCAAGCCAACCGCCTTGCGGAATCCTTAGAAACCACCCTGCGCTACGGCGAGGGCTTGGCGCAGATCCAGCTCGAAGGCGCCCCAGAGCTCCTATTTTCGGAGCGATTCGCCTGCCCCGACTGCAATGTTTCCTATCCAGACCTCGAGCCCCGGATGTTCTCCTTCAACAACCCGCATGGGGCCTGCCCAACCTGCGACGGGCTAGGCGTGATCAGCTCCTTCGACCCCGCCCAAGTGATTCCCGACCCGGCCACCTCCCTCCGGGAAGGCACCATTCGGCCCTGGAATAAACGCCACAGCCACTTCTATTTCCAGATGCTTGAAGCCCTAGCCAGCCACTATGGCTTCGATACCGAGACTCCTTTTGAGGACCTCCCGCACAAGGTCCAACAGGTCATCCTGTACGGCTCGGGCAACGAGGCCCTCCGCTTCCACTTCGAGACCGAGTCCGGCAAGGCCCATAGCCGGGATATGCCTTTCGAGGGGATCCTCCCCAACCTGGAGCGTCGCTATCGAGAGACCGAATCACCGGCAGTGCGCGAGGAGCTCGCCAAGTATATTGTCGAGGAGCCGTGTCCGGACTGTGCCGGAACTCGGCTACGCATTGAGGCTCGAAACGTGCTGGTGGGCGGCCGGTCCATCCACCAAGTGACCAGTGAGCCAGTCCATCGCATCCTCGAATTCTTCCGTACGCTGACCTTGACTGGGAGCCATGCTCAGATTGCCGAGCGCATCCTCAAAGAGATCGACAACCGACTTTCTTTCCTGCTGGACGTCGGTCTGGATTACCTAAGCTTGGCCCGCTCGGCAGATACCCTCTCTGGGGGGGAAGCGCAGCGGATCCGCTTGGCCAGCCAGCTGGGGGCAGGGTTGGTTGGGGTTATGTATGTCCTCGACGAACCCTCTATCGGCCTCCACCCCCGGGACAACCATCGCCTCTTGGGAACCCTGGAGCACTTGCGGGATCTTGGCAATACGGTAATCGTGGTAGAGCATGACGAATCAGCCATCCGAACTGCCGATCACATAATCGACATGGGCCCCGGGGCAGGGACCCACGGCGGAGAGGTGGTCGCCACAGGCACCCCGGACGAGATCGCCCGCACCCCGGGCAGCCTGACCGGGGACTACTTGGCTCGCCGGGAGACGATTGCTATTCCCCAGCAACGCACCTCCCCACAAGCGGATCACTCCCTCATCATCGAGGGAGCCCATGGCAACAACTTGGCCAATCTCACCGTAGCTCTCCCACTAGGCCTATTCACTTGCGTCACAGGGGTCTCAGGTTCCGGCAAGTCCACTCTCATCAATGATACCCTGGCCAAGGCGTTAGCCCGTGAGCTGCAAGGAGCTCGCACTCAGCCGATGCCGCACACTGCTGTCCATGGCAGCGAGCGGATCGATAAGGTGGTTAACATCGACCAATCCGCCATTGGGCGCACCCCCCGCTCCAATCCAGCCACCTACACGGGCATCTTCACCCCTATCCGAGAGCTATTCGCCGGGACCCAGGAGGCCCGCGCCCGGGGTTACAAGCCGGGCCGCTTTTCCTTTAATGTCAAAGGAGGACGCTGCGAGGCTTGTCAGGGGGAGGGCCTAATCAAGGTGGAGATGCATTTCCTGCCTGACGCCTTCGTCCCTTGTGACGAGTGCGAGGGCAAGCGCTATAACCGCGAGACCTTGGAGATCCGTTACAAGGACAAGACCATCCACGACGTTTTGGAGATGACGGTAGAGGAGGCGCGGGCCTTCTTTGACGCTGTACCCGCCGTCGCCAACCGGCTCCAGACCCTGATCGACGCCGGACTCTCCTACATCAAGCTGGGTCAAAGTGCCACCACCTTATCCGGAGGCGAGGCCCAGCGGGTCAAGCTAGCCCGGGAGCTCTCCCGTCGGGATTCGGGACGCACCCTCTATATCCTTGATGAACCAACCACCGGTCTTCACTTCCACGATATCCGCCAGCTCCTGCGCGTCCTCAACCGCCTGCGCAATCACGGCAGCACGGTAGTGGTCATCGAGCACAACCTGGATGTTATCAAGACCGCCGATTGGATATTGGATCTGGGGCCCGAAGGGGGTGAAGGGGGGGGTAAGCTAATCGCCCAGGGGCCACCCGAGGAAGTTGCCCGTATCTCTAACAGTTACACTGGGCGCTATCTCGCCGATCTCTTAGGAGCCCCCGAGCTCGACCAAGCCCGCTGAGTTCGGATTAATGCCGCAATGGTTTATCGGTTGGACATCCCCAGTCATTGGGCAGAGCAGCCCCTGAGATTCGATAAGGCGTAACCCCAGGCAGAACAGACAGCACCGAAGCCAAAGAGGGCTTGACAAGTCAGGGGGTGCCAAGTAAGCTATTTTGACCTTAGTTTTGAATAAAAAGCATCCTAGGTCAAAATGCGTCCGTATTCAACCTGAAGCCAACACCGAGTTTAGGGCCGCAAGGCCCGATGGAGCGGTAGCCGGTTTCCCCCCCTTTCCCGGCCCGCTCCATTTTTTGCTTTGCTATGAGGGAGTTGAGGCAAGAGCTCGGCTCCAATCTGAGCAGGGCCTGCCCCCGAGATCGAGCGGGAGGCCCCTCGCTCGGGGCTCAGGCCCTTTCCTGCTCCAAGGACCTTATGGCGACTTACGCAATTGGCGACATCCAGGGTTGCGGCACGGAGCTGGAGCTCCTCCTGGAGCAAGTTGACTTCGATCCCGTATCGGATCAGTTGTGGCTAGTAGGCGATCTGATCAACCGAGGCCCTCGATCGGCTGAGGTCCTTCGGCGCGCACGAGCACTAGGGTATGGAATCCAAGCCGTCCTGGGTAACCACGATATCCACCTACTGGCTCTAACGAAAGGCCCTGTGCCACCTGGACGTAAAGATACTGCCCTTGAGGTCCTGGAAGCCCCCGATGCGGAGGATCTGATCCAGTGGCTCAGGCACCAGCCACTCTTCCACTGGGATCGCGATCTGGGATGGGGAATGGTGCATGCTGGCCTGCATCCGAATTGGGACGTGGATGAGGCCCAACGGCGAGCACAAGCAGTGGCACACTGCCTGCAGGGACCGGAAGGTCCTGCCTTGGCGGCCAGTCTCTCCACCGACCCTCTACCCCAGCGGGATCCGGATCCGTGTGAGGAGTGGGAATGGCTCCGCTTCAGTGCGGCTGTTCTGACGCGCACCCGCTACTGCACAGCTGAGGGCGAATTCAGCTGGGGCAGCGAGGCCCCAGACCCTCGCTTCCGCCCTTGGTATCTTCATCCAAAACGGCGCTCACAAGGCACCCCGATCGTCTACGGGCACTGGGCTGCCCAGGGGCTCTGCTGGAAAGCGAATACCCTGGGGCTGGATTCGGGCTGTGTATGGGGCGGTGCCCTGACGGCGGCCCGCTTGGACAGCGAAGCCATGACCTTCCATCAGGTCAGCTGCCCTACTTATTGGATGCCCGGTGGATAGGCCGAAGAAGCCGTCCAGGGAACACCCTAGGGCCTTCCGGGTCCAACGAGCGGAATTAGGCTCAGCCTTGCAAGGGTTGCAGGACTCCCCCACTTTCCGGTTATCCTTCGGGGCATTCAGGGTGCGCCGGGGCCCACGAGCTTCCAGGGGAGCAGTCCTAAGCGCAGGTGGGCATCCGTGGATAGCGAGCGCGCGGGTGGCGGAATTCGGTAGACGCGCTAGATTCAGGATCTAGTGGCCGCGAGGCCGTGTGGGTTCAAGTCCCACCCCGCGCACCATTCCCGGCAAGGAGTGGCACCTTCCGGGACGAGACGGTTGCGATTCCGGTCAAGGTTACCGAATCCTCCAAGCGGGAGTAGCTCAGCTGGTAGAGCCCCACCCTCCCAAGGTGGAAGTCGCCGGTTCGAGTCCGGTCTCCCGCTCCATTTTCGTCAAGCTGTACCCCGCCCCCATCGTCTAGCGGTCAAGGACGCCGCCCTCTCAAGGCGGAAACGGGGGTTCGAGTCCCCCTGGGGGCACCATGAAAAATACCGGCTCGGGTAGCTCAGCCGGTTAGAGCGACGGCTTTACACGCCGTAGGTCGCAGGTTCGACTCCTGCCCCGAGCACCAAAAGGGGCCGTAGCTCAGCTGGGAGAGCGCGTGAATGGCATTCACGAGGTCGCCGGTTCGAGTCC